>NZ_JBRRCR010000104.1:0-12500 GCF_056759115.1 Stenotrophomonas sp. STEN087
GTCGGCGGGGCGCGCGTTGCTGGCGGGGCGGGCACCCCCCCTATAGGGGTTGTCGGCGCCCCCCCCCCCCCCCCCCCCCCCCCCCGGCCAACCCAAGGAATCAACCCGAACAACCAGCCACGAGGGGCTCAGCCGTTGGCCGAATCCAGTAAAATCGACCGCATGAACGCCCCCACCTTCCCCTACGACACCGCGCGCCTGAGCGAACTGGCCCAGCTGCTGATCGACAACGTCCGCGAACTGGCCCACGCCGGCTGGACCCCGGCCACCAGCAGCAACTTCTCCCACCGCCTGGACGACCGCCACGCCGCGATCACCGTCTCGGGCAAGGACAAGGGCCGCCTGATCGAGGACGACATCATGGTGGTGGACTTCGACGGCCTGGCCGTCGGCCGCCCGCTGCGTCCGTCCGCCGAGACCCTGCTGCACACCCAGCTGTACCGCCGCTTCCCGGAGATCGGCTGCGTGCTGCACACCCATTCGCCGGTGCAGACCATCGCCTCGCGCCTGTACGCGCCGCAGGGCCACATCCGCATCGAAGGCTACGAGCTGCTGAAGGCCTTCGCCGGCAACAGCACCCACGAAATGGCCATCGACGTGCCGGTGTTCGCCAACACCCAGGACATGAACGTGCTCTCGGCGCAGGTCGATGCCCTGCTCGATACCCAGCCGCTGTGGGGCTACCTGATCGACGGCCACGGCCTGTACGCCTGGGGCCGCGACATGGCCGAAGCGCGCCGCCACATGGAAGCCTTCGAGTTCCTGTTCCACTGCGAACTGGAACTGCGCAAGCTGCGCGGCTGAGCCTGCGCCGGGGTGCAGATTCCAAAACGGAATCTGCCGCCCTTCACCACCCTGTTACCCTGTCTTCCCCCCGAGACGTTCAAGCTGCCGCCATGAGCCGACTGCGCATCTACGACGACACCCGCCCTGAATCGCCGCTGCTGGATACCCAGGACGGCGCAATCATCGCCGCCGAACTGAAGAAGATCGACGTCACTTTCGAACGCTGGCGGGCCACCGCGCCGGTCGCGCCGGGCGCCAGCCAGGACGAAGTGTTCGCCGCCTACCGCGCGGACATCGACCGCCTCGTTGCCGAACACGGCTTCAAGAGCGTGGACGTGGCCTCGATCGCACCGGACAACCCAAACCGTGCCGAGCTGCGGAAGAAGTTCCTCGACGAGCACTTCCACAAGGAAGACGAGGTGCGCTTCTTCGTCGCAGGCTCGGGCCTGTTCACCCTGCACGTGGATGACAAGGTCTATGAGATCGAGTGCGTGAAGGACGACCTGATCGCCGTGCCTGATGGCACCACCCATTGGTTCGACATGGGCGATGAGCCGAGCTTCGTGGCCATCCGCTTCTTCACCGAGCCGGACGGCTGGGTCGGTCACTTCACCGGCACCGACATCGCGCAGAAATTCCCCCGTTACGTTCCCACCCAGGCGTCCTGATCCATGCAGCCCCGCGTCATCCTGACCGACATCGAAGGCACCACCAGCAGCATCTCGTTCGTCAAGAACGTGCTGTTCCCCTATGCCCGCCAGGCGCTGCCGGCGTTCGTCGCCGAGCACGGCCAGCAGCCCGACGTCCGCCGCTGGCTGGATGCGGTGGCCACCGAGATCGGCGGCGCCTGCCAGGACAGCCTGGTGGCCGAGACGCTGCAGGGCTGGATCGACCAGGATCGCAAGCACACCGCGCTTAAGGCCCTGCAGGGCCTGATCTGGGATGCCGGTTACCGCCGTGGCGACTACACCGCGCACTTCTACCCGGAAGTGGCGCCGGTGCTGAAGGGCTGGCATGCCTCGGGCCTGCCGCTGTATGTGTATTCGTCCGGTTCGGTGCCGGCGCAGAAGCTGTTCTTCGGCTTCAGCGATGCCGGTGACCTCAGCCCGCTGGTGTCGGGCTGGTTCGATACCGAGATCGGCGGCAAGCGCGAGGCGGACAGCTACCGCCGCATCGTGCAGGCGATCGGCGTGCCGGCCGGCGAGATCCTGTTCCTGTCCGACGTGGTGGAAGAACTGGATGCCGCCCGCGAGGCCGGCCTGCAGACGCGCCTGATCGACCGCCTGGACGACTACCCGATGCCGCGCACCGGCCAGGCCGCCAACGGCCACGACCGCGTCGAGAATTTCCAGCAGATCCAGCTGTAAACAAAGGGTGTGCGGACCAACGGTCCGCACCTACCCGACGGCCCCTCAACGGTCGTTGAGGGTCTTTACCTTCAGGGCTTCTCGCAGCGTCGCCAGGTCCACCGGGCCGCGCACGGCGATGTCGCGCGTCTCGCCGGGCAGCAGGTCCAGCAGGTTGTCTTCCACCTGCACGTCCAGCGCGCCGAAGTCGATCCACGCCGAACGCACGTAGGCAGAACTCTGCAGCCGCAGCCGGTAGTGGTCGCCGTCGATGGCCAGCACCGCCTTCAAAGCCTGCCGCGGCAGCTCCTGGTCCTTCGCTTCGACGAAGCCGACCACCTGGCGTGCGCTCACCCTGCCAGCCTGCACCAGCTCGAACACCACCACGGTGCGCTTCGGGTCGGCCCCCGCCAGCAGTTCGGCATCGGCGAAGTCGCCGACAGCGGTCACACCGGCAGCGGCCAACGTCACCGGCACCTCGCGACGGCGCAGCACCTTGCCCTCCACGTCCATCACCCGCAGCCGCCAGCGTGCATCCACGGCGGCACCGTCGTTGATCAGGCGCACCTGCGTGCGGCCCTCATCGCGCAGCGCCGCCAGAGTCACCGGCGCGAAGAAGCGGCGCGCGGCGAAGTGCAACGCCTTCCAGCGCCCGTAGTAATCGACGCTGGACCATGAGGCGCCCGGCCACACATCGTTGAGCTGCCAGTACAGCGAGCCCATCGTGTACGGCCGCGAGGCGCGGTGATGAAGCGCCGCCAGCGCGATGCCATCGGCCTGCATCACCTGGCTGAGGTAGACGAAATCCTCGAAATCCTTCGGCGTGCCGTAGCCCAGTGCGATGTAATGCAGCAGCCGGCTGTTGCCCTCGCCCGCCATGAACTTCTGGTGGGCACGGATCACCGGGCTGTCGATGCCCTGCTCGTCGCGGCTGGCGATCTGGTCCACCGTCGCCAGCGACGGCCAGGCCTGCAGGCCATATTCGGACATGAAGCGCGGCGTCTCGCGCAGGTAGGCCTGCACCGGCAGCGCAGGATTGCCCCAGACCTGCCAATAGTGCTTGTCGCCGCGGGTGGAATCGTTGGCCTTTTCGTCCAGGTCGTTGCTGGGCGAACTGGACCAGTACGGCACGCCCAACCCCTCCTCACCCACCACCTGGCGCAGGTCCTTGCCGAACAGATCCACATAGCCCTGCCAGACCCGGGCGGCGAAGGCGGGATCGGCGGCCTTCAGGTCGCGGCCGTGGCCCCAATCCTTCCAGGCCGTCTCTTCTTCGTTGTTGCCACACCACAGCACGATGCTGGGGTGGTGGCGCAACCGGCGCACGTTGTCGCGCGCCTCGGCCACCACGCTGGCGCGGAACGCGGGATCGTAGCCCGGCTGCATGCCGCCACCGAACATGAAGTCCTGCCAGACCAGCAGGCCCAGCTCGTCGGCGATGTCGAAGAACGCATCGTCCTCGTAGTAGCCGCCGCCCCAGTTGCGCAGCATGTTCATGTTGGCGTCGCGCGCGGCGGTCAGCACCTGGCGCAGGCGCGCGGGACCGACACGTGCCGGGAAGGCATCGAACGGAATCACGTTCGCGCCCTTGGCGAAGACCTCCACGCCGTTGATGACGAAGGCGAAGCCCTGCCCGCCCTTGCCATCCTCCTCGCGCCGCAGCTCGACGGTGCGCAGGCCGATGCGCTGCTCGCGCGCCAGCTCGGCAGAACGGCCGCCATCCAGGCGTGCCTGCACGGTGTAACGGTCCTGCGCGCCGTGGCCAACCGGCCACCAGTGCCGCGGATCCGCCAGTTCAATGGGAATCTCGACAGTGTTCGCGCCCGGCTTCAGCAGCACCGTGCGCTGCAGCTGGGCCACGTTGCGGCCCTCCGGGTCGCGCACGTCCACAGCCACTACAGCCGAACCGGCGGCACTGCCCTGCTCCACCTGCAGCAGCACGGCAAGCTTCGCCTGCCGCGCATCCAGCGCATCGGTGCGTACCGCCAGGTCGGTCAAACGGTGCGCATCCCAGGCCTGCAGGTCGACCCCGCGCCAGACGCCGGCGGTGACATAACGCGGGCCCCAGTCCCAACCAAAGTGATAGGCCGGCTTGCGCGCGAAGTTGCCGACCATCGCGTCCTTCGGCTCGTCACCATAGGGCGAGGGATAGTTGCCGGCGATCTTGTGCGGCATCGCCTGCACGCCGGGCAGCAGCGTGCGGATCGGCGAGCGGAACACGACCAGCAGTTCGTTGTCCTTGGCGCGCAGCTGCCCCTCGACACGCGCGTGCCAGGTGCGGTGCGCATTATCCGCACGCAGCAGCGGCCTGCCGTTGAGGGAGACCTCGGCATAGGTATCCAGCCCATCGAAGCGCAGTTCGGCATTGGGCTTGGCCAGGGTGGCCGCATCCACATCGAAGCGCGCGCGGTACTCCCAGTCGGCCAGGCCGATCCATTGCAGATCACCTTCGGCCGCGCCCACGTAGGGATCGCGGATCAGGTCGTGGGCCAGCAGGTCGGTGTGCACGCTGCCGGGCACCGTGGCCGTGCGCCACTGCTGCAGGCCCGGATGGCTGGCACCCTGGGCATCGCCGGGCAACAGGCGGAACTCCCAGTGCGCCTGCAGTGGTGCTGCGGCGGCGGGGAACGCAACCGCCGCAATCAGCAGCAGGAACAGACGGACAACGAGGGAAAGACGATGCACGTGATGCTCCTGGGTTCTCCGCCGGGCACGGCCCGGCGCTACCGATTTCCTTGCGTCATGCATTCGGCGGGACGGGCCTCAACGAACGACGTTCAACACTTCGTAGCACGCGCCCATGGTGTGGTAATCCACCTTGCCGGCCGGGCTCTTCTCGTCGCTGTACTTGCGGTTGTCGGCATCGAGGATGCGGAACCACGCGCCGTACTGGTGGTCGACGAAGTGCTCCCACGAGTACGCCCAGATGCGCTCGTACCACTGCCAGTAGCAGTCATCGCCGGTGCGCTTGGCCATCAGCGCGGCGGTGGCCAGCGTTTCGGCCTGCACCCAGAAGTATTTGTCGTCGTCGCAGACGAAGCTGTCGCCACCAATCGGCGCGCCGTCCATGCCCGGCTGGCGGCGCGATTCCGGCGCGAAGCCGTAATACAGGCCACCGCGTGCCTCGTCCCAGCTGCGCTCCACGGCCACATCGAACAGGTGCTGCGCGGTCGGCACCAGCCAGTCGGCCTGCACGTGACGATCCAGGATCAGCAGCAGCTTGGCCCACTCGGTCTGGTGGCCAGGCTGGAAGCCCCACGGGCGGAACAGGTGCTTGGGATTGTCCAGGTTGTAATCCCAGTCAATCTCCCAGTTCACGTCGTAGTGTTCCCAGACCAGGCCACCGGCCTTGGCGACCTGACGGCGGGTCATGTTGTCGGCCAGCTGCAGCGCGCGCTCCACATAGCGCTGCTCGCCACTGGCCTCGAACGCAGCCAGCATCGCCTCGCACATATGCATGTTGGCGTTCTGGCCGCGATAGCCGGTGAAGTTCCACTGGCCATCGGCTTCGTCCTTGTAAAGGCCGTGCTGCGGTTCCCAGAAGCGCGCTTCCAGCAGCTGCCAGGTCTCGTCCATCCACGTGCGGGCCTGCTCTACACCGGCCTTCAGCGCGCAGCTGTAGGCCAGCAGCACGAAGGCCACGCCGTAGCAGTGGTTCATGTCGTCCTCGACCTTGCCATCGCGCAGGGTCCACGCATAGCCACCGGTGGCCGGGTTGCGGTGCACCTCGCGCAGGTAGCGCACGCCGTGCTCCACCGCCTCGCGGTACTCGGCATTGCCGAATTCGCGGTAGGCCATCGCGTAGTTGAAGACGAAGCGCGTGCTGCTCACCAGGTGGCGGTGGCCGGCATCGTAGATGCTGCCGTCATCGCGGAAGTAGTGGAAGAAGCCGCCGTTGGGATCGATGCAGCGCGGGTGGTAGAACGCCATGGTGTCGGCGATGTGCGCACGCAGGAAGGCGGGCGAACGGAAATCGGGCGAGGTGCTCATGCGGAAAGGTCCTGTGCCTGCAGCAGCTGCTGCACTTCAGCGAGCGAGGGCATCGCGGCGAACGCGCCCTTGCGGGTAACGGCCAGCGCGCCGACCGCGGCGCCGAAGCGCAGCGTGGCGGCGATGGCCTGCGGGTCCTGGCAGAACGCGGCGAAACCCGCACCTGCGCCACCGCGCTCCAGCAGGCCGACCAGCACGCCACCGACGAAGGCATCGCCGGCGGCGGTGGTGTCGACCGTGGCGACGTTGAAGCTGGTGACCTGGCCCTGCTGCTCACGGGTGTACCAGTGCAGCGTGGCGGCGCCATCGGTGACGATGACCCAGCGCGCCTGCGCGGCCAGCAGCCGCTGCAGGACCACCTGGTCGCCCTCGGCGCCGTGCGGCGCGGCCAGGTAATCCAGTTCCTCGCGCGACAGCTTGACCAGGTCGGCGCGTTCCAGCGCCTGCCACAGCCACGGCGTCGGATCGACGTCGGCCGGCCACAGCGCCGGGCGCAGGTTGAGGTCCAGGCTGACCACCGCACTGGCGGCGCGGGCGCGGTCCATGCCGGCGAAGGTCGCCTCGGCGATGGCCGGCTCGGTCAGGCTGTTGGAGCAGACGTGGAAGCACTGTGCGTTGTCCAGGCAGGCCGCCTGGAAATCGCTGTCACGGAACAGCAGGTCGGCCGCCGGCGGGCGGTAGAAGCTGAAGCTGCGCTCGCCCGCGGCATCCAGCGCGACGAAGGCCAGCGCGGTCTTGGCCGCGTCGGTACGCACGATGTAGTCCGTGCCGACGCCGTGCTCGACCAGGCTCTCGGCCAGGAAGTCACCGAACATGTCGCGGCCGAGCATGCCGACGAACTGGGTCTTCGCCCCCAGCCTCGCAGCGGCCACGGCGACGTTGGCCGGCGCACCGCCGGCGTACTGCAGGAACGCGCGCGGGGTGTCGGCCGAGGCCGGCGGCTGCGCTAGTAGATCGATCAAAATTTCGCCGAAGCAGACAATGGCACGCATTTCCGACTCAGCCTCCCTGCGTTGCGGAAGCCGGCGTACGTGCGCCGACCAGACCGTAGAAGATGATGTAGCCGTAGCACAGCAGCGGCAGGATGAAGCTGGCCTGCACACCGATGTGGTCCGCCAGCACGCCCTGCAGGTACGGCACCACGGCGCCACCGACAATGGCCATGATCAGCAGGCTGGAACCCTTGTTGGTCAGCGGGCCCAGGCGCTCGATGCTGAGCGCGAAGATGGTCGGGAACATGATCGAGTTGAACAGGCCGATCGCCACCACCGAGTACAGCGCGACGCTGCCGGAGGTCATCATCGTGGTGGCCAGCAGGGCCACGTTGACCAGTGCGAAGATCGCCAGCAGGCGGCTGGGCGAGAAGCGCGCCAGCAGGGCGGAACCGGCGAAACGACCGATCATCGCCATCGTCCAGTAAGCCGACACGTAGTGCGTCGCCTGCTGTTCGCTGAAGCCGCCGATGCTCGGCATCGACAGATAGTTGACCAGGAAGCTGCCGATCGACACTTCCGCGCCGACGTAGAAGAAGATGCCCAGCACGCCCAGCAGCAGGTGGCGCTTGCGCAGTGCATCGAAGTAGCTGTGGTGATGGCCCTGGTCGGCCTGTTCGGTCGCATCGCTCAGCGCCGGCAGGCGGAACAGGAACACGAACAGCGCCAGCAGCACCAGCGCTACCGCAAGGCCCACGTACGGACCCTGCACGGCCTGCGCCTCGGCGACGCGGTAAGCCAGCTGCTCGGCGGCCGGCAGCGCGTTCAGTTCATCGGCGCTCTTGACCGTGTTGGACAGGATCAGCATGCCACCGAAGATCGGCGCGATGGCCGTGCCCAGCGAGTTCAGCGCCTGCGCCAGGGTCAGGCGGCTGGAGCTGGTCTGTTCCGGGCCCAGCAGCGCCACGTAGGGGTTGGCAGCGACCTGCAGCACGGTGATGCCGGTGGCCAGCACGAACAGCGCGCCGAGGAAGGCGCCATACACGCGCAGCTCGGCCGCCGGCCAGAAGCCCAGCGCGCCGATGCCGGCAATGACCAGACCGGCAACGATGCCCTTCTTGTAACCCAGCGCGGCGACCAGGCGGCCCGCCGGCAGCGACATCAGGAAGTAGGTGCCGAAGAAGGTGAACTGCACCAGCATCGCCTTGGCGTAGTTCAGTTCGAACACCGCCTTCAGGTGCGGGATCAGGATGTCATTGAGGCAGGTCAGGAAGCCCCACATGAAGAAGATGGTGGTGACCACGGCCAGTGCCTTGCCGTTGGTGACGGCCGGTGCGTTGCCGGGGGAACCCGATGGGCGGGGCGTTGCGGAGATCGGCATGCGGTTCGCGCCTCGATGCGCGGAAGGTCGTTGTTGCGTGGAAGGAGTGTGCGTTGAAAAGGATCAGTTCGGGCGGGCGGCGCTGCTTTCGCGGATGCGCAGCTGCACCGGGGCGACCGTGCGCTGCGGCGGCGCATCCGGGTCATCCAGGCGCTGCAGCAGCAGTGCGGCGGCCTGCCGGCCACGCTCGCGCGGGTCGGCGGTCAGGGTGGTCAGCGGCGGCACCGCCACCGACGCTTCGGAAATGTCATCGAACCCGGTAACCGCGAAATCGCCGCCGGGGCGGATGCCGCGCGAGTTCAAGCCCAGCATCAGGCCCAGCGCGACCGTGTCGTTGTAGCAGACCGCCGCGCTCGGCCGGTGGCCATCGACGAACAGCTCGTCGGTGCGGGCGGCTGCCTCCAGACGGTTCGGCGCCGATTCGATCATCCAGCCCGGCGGCAGCGTCAGCCCGGCCTCGGCCAGCGCCTGCTGGAAACCGGCGCGGCGCTGGTGGCACGAGCTGGAATCGGCATGGCCGCCGAAGAAGGCGATCTGGCGGTGGCCGCGTTCGATCAGGTGGCGGGTGGCGAGGTAGGCACCGTGCTGGTTGTCCAGGGTCAGGAAGTCCCAGTCGGCGCCGTCAAGCTCACGGTTGAACAGCAGTACGTTGGCGTTGGCGCCCAGCGCCTGGCGCACCCGGGTGGCGTCGCTGCCTTCGGCTGGCGACAGGATCAGGCCGGCCGGGGTGTGCTCCATCAGCGTGGACAGCACCGCCTGCTGGCGCTCGGGCGATTCGCCGGTGCTGCCCAGCAGGGTCACGTAGCCGCGCCCACCCAGTGCCTCGTCCACGCCGGACGCGAATTCGGCGAAGAACGGGTTGGACAGATCGTTGATGACCAGCGCGATGCTTGACGAGGTGCGACGGCGCAGGTTGGCCGCCGCACGGTTGTAGACATAACGCTGGCGGCGCAGTTCGGCCTCGACCTTGGCCCGGGTATCGACGTTGACCAGCGGGCTGCCGCGCAGCACCAGCGACACGGTCGCGCGCGAAACGCCGATGGCACGGGCGATGTCGGTCACCGTCACTGCCTTGCCGGAACGCTTGCTGGAACTGCCGCCGTTGTCGTTCATCGTCTTCCCGGACTCCGCTGGAGCCTCAAGCCTAATGGATCGTGACCACATCGTGCCGTGCCGTTCGCTGGGTTGCCTCGAACGGCACGGCACACATCATCGCAGCTGGCTGCCTGGTGCAGCGCACCAGGAGACCGGCAGATCGGCCACGGCAGTGCCCCAGCCCTGGGTCGGAGCCTTGCCATCCAGGGCGAAACGCAGTCGCGGGCCCTGCTGCAGGCGGCTCCAGTCCAGCCACACCGGCGCATGCGCCTGGCCGTCGACCTGCACGCCCTGCACGTACTGCAGGCGGCGGCCGTCGGCGCCCGGCGCGTCGATGCGCAGGGTGCGGCCATTGCCCATGTCCACTTCCACCTTGGCAAAGCGCGGGGTGTGCAGCAGGAACTCGCCGCTGCCCGGCACCGCCGGGTACATGCCGATGGCGCTGAACAGGTACCAGGCCGACATCGTGCCCAGATCGTCGTTGCCGGTCACGCCGTTGGGCGCGTTGGTGAACAGCTGCTGCGCGGCGCGCAGCACGTTGGCGGTCTTCCACGGCTGGCCGATCAGGGTGTACAGCCAGGGCGAATGCAGGTCCGGCTCGTTGTTCGGGTTGTAGCGGAACTGGTTGTAGTAGCTGTACGGCCCCACCACCCACTCCTTGCGGGCGGCATTGAGCGGATCGGCCTCCAGCGCATCCATCGCGAAGAAGGCATCGAGGCGGCGCCCAGCCTGCTCACGGCCATCCATCGCTTCCACCAGGCCCGGTACGTCCTGCTGCGCCAGCCACTGGTACTGCCACGCGGTGCCTTCATGGAAACCATGCTGCGAACGCGGGCTGTAATGGCCGTCGGCCGGGGTGTACCACTGGCCGTCCTCGGTACGCGGGCGCGGGAAGCCGGTGAAGCCGGTCTCGGCGTCACGCACCTGCGGGTCCCACACCTTGTGCCAGTTGCGGCCGCGTTCGCGCAGCGTCGCCGCATCCTGGGCGTGGCCGAGGCCATCGGCCATCTGCGAAAGCGCGCAGTCGGCCACCGCATATTCCAGCGTGGCCGAACCACCGTGATGCGGGTCGACGTCCATGCCCTTGGAGGGGAAGGCACGGTCGTAGGCCACGTAACCCTTGTCCAGGTAGGTCGGGTTGCCCGAACGGCCGGCCATGCGCGAGTTCAGCGGCGGCGTACCGAAGGCATTGCGGCGCAGCGCATCCCAGGCCTGCGATTCACGGCCCTTGAGCGCACCGAAGCGCCACAGGTCGACCATGAAGGGCGTGACCGGGTCGCCGGTCATGATGTTGGTTTCGAAGTTGGCGTAGCCCCAGCGCGGTAGCCAGCCGCCCTGCTCGTCGATGGCCAGCAGGGTGCGGCCGATGTCGCGGGCCACGTCCGGGCGGGTCAGCGCCAGCCACTGGTTCTGCGCACGGTAGGTATCCCACAGCGAGAAGTACTCGTAGTAGGTCCAGCCATCGGCGCGGTGGATGCCATCGTCGTAGCCACGGTAGCGGCCATCGGCATCGCTGCCGGTGAGCGGCTGCAGCAGCGCGTGGTACATCGCGCTGTAGAAGACGGTGCGGTCATCGCCGCTGCCGCCCTGCACGCGCACCCGCGCCAGCTGCTCGCGCCAGGCCTGCTGGGACAGCGAACGCATCCTGTCGAAACCGATCAGCGCCCCACCCTGCATGCCCTCGGCGCGCAGGTTGGTACGTGCGCCTTCTGCATCGACGTGCGAGATCGCACTCACCGCAGTGACCGACTGGCCCTTGGCCAGGTCGAAGGTGAGCCAGGCGCCATTCGGCTTCTGCTCGCCTTCCATGCTGTGCCGCGCGTTGGGCAGGCCACCGGTTTCGCCCCAGGTGCCATGCGCCTTGAACGGACGGTCGAACTCGACGCGGAACCAGGTGGTGTACTGGTGGCCACCGCAGAAGCTCTTGGTGACCAGCTTGCCTTCCACCACGCGGTCGCCGACCACATCGACCACGCTGCCGATGACCGAGTGGCGCTCGTTGGCCTGGCCGACGTTGATCATGACGTGTCCGTCGCCACTGCGCTGGCTGAAGGTATAGCGCTCGGCCGCGGCACGCGTGCGCGCGGTGGCTTCGGCATCGATGCCGCCGTAGCTGGTCAGGCGCACCTTGTAATAGCCGGCCTGGCCGACCTCGCCATCATGCGTGTAGGTGGAGGCGTAGGCCTTGTGGTCGAACTGCTTGGGGTTGCCGGTATCGAAATCGCCGCCCGGGCCGATGCTGCCGGTGACCGGCAGGATCGAGACCTGGCCGCCCTGCTCCCAGCAACCGGCGCCGGACAGGAACGAGTGGCCGAAGCCGCGGATCTTGTCGTCGTCGTAGCGCCAGCCCGAGTAGTGGCTGCCGATCGGGCTGACCTGGATCAGGCCGAAGGGTGCCGAGGCACCCGGGAAGGTGTTGCCGTCATCCTTGCTGCCGATGAAGGTGTTGACCTCGCGCTCCAGCGCGGCCGGTGCGGCCTGCAGCCAGGGCGTGACGGCCAGTGCCAGCAGGCAGGCGACGCGGGCCAGCGGGCGGTGGGACAGGGCCGGCGAGCGGCGGGCGGACAGACGGCGGGACAACCTGGTCACGGACAGGACTCCTTGGCGGCAGGGCGGCAGCGAAGCGCCGGCCGCAGTGGCCGAACGCCTCGTTTCCATCGGTACAAATCCGCACCCCGGCGGATTTAGATCGATTGAAGTAAAGCAGGGAGCGCCCATCCATGCATTCTGCGCCGCAGCAAAAGAGGGGGTTTTCTTTTGGCAGGGCTTGCAGCCCTGCACCTGCTGCGAGCCAAAGCCAGAGCCGAAGCAAAAGCAGAAGCTGGCTTTCCGTGAGATGGCGGGGTGGGTCCGGTGTCAGGGGACGCCGTGAACCCCCCTCCGGGGTCCGGCCCAGCCGCTGGCGGCTGTGCGTTCGGGCGCTTGCGAAGCAGTGCTTCGCAAGCAAAGCGCCCTCACCCATGGGGGCTT
>NZ_JBRRCR010000105.1:0-12373 GCF_056759115.1 Stenotrophomonas sp. STEN087
AGCAAGGTGGCCTTGGTCGCGGTGATGCGCAAGATGCTGGTGATCCTCAACGCCCGCAAGCGGGACACGGAGGCCCAGATGGCCTCCGCCTGACAAGACAGTTGCTACAGAGCGACGCAGCCGAGCGTGGGCTCGGCTCTACAAAAGCGCGGTTCATTCAGCTTCGGCGGGGCGGCATAAGGAGGGGCTATCGGCCCATCTTCACGGCCCGCCACGATTTCCCTTGTCATACAACCACTTGCAGGATGGCGACGACCGGATTCATGGCAGGCTCATTGCATTTCAATAGACTGCATCTATCAAATAGATGAAATCAATGCATTGTTCTTATCACTGATGAATCGGTAACCTAGCTCCTGTGGATTCACCCACTCCCCTTCACCCAGAGGAAAAACGATGTCCCTCATCAACACCCAGATCCAGCCGTTCGAAGCCAACGCCTACCACAACGGCGAGTTCATCAAGGTTTCCGATGCCAGCCTGAAGGGCCAGTGGTCCGTCCTGATCTTCATGCCGGCCGCCTTCACCTTCAACTGCCCGACCGAGATCGAAGACGCCGCCGAGCATTACGCCGAGTTCAAGAAGGCCGGTGCCGAGGTCTACATCGTCACCACCGACACCCACTTCTCGCACAAGGTGTGGCACGAAACCTCGCCGGCCGTCGGCAAGGCCCAGTTCCCGCTGGTCGGCGACCCGACCCACAAGCTGACCCGCGCCTTCGGCGTGCACATTGAAGAAGAAGGCCTGGCCCTGCGCGGCACCTTCATCATCAACCCGGAAGGCGTGATCAAGACCCTGGAGATCCACTCCAACGAGATCGCCCGTGACGTGTCCGAGACCCTGCGCAAGCTGAAGGCTGCCCAGTTCACCGCCGCCAACCCGAACCAGGTCTGCCCGGCCAAGTGGAAGGAAGGCGAGAAGACCCTGACCCCGTCGCTGGACCTGGTCGGCAAGATCTAAAGCAGCACCGGCCTGCCGCGGCCCCACGCCGCGGCGCGCCCCTCATCCCCGTGCCGGCCCCACGCCGGCGTGGGGGTGAACCCAAGACGGCCGCACCCGCATCGCCCCTTCCACAGGTCCGCGCTGCCCTCTTGGGTTCACCCCTACCCCCTCGCTGGTCCGCTACCTTTCACAGCGGTGCCACGCCCCCTGTTTGCCTGAAGCCAGGAGAAGACCATGTTGGACGCCAACCTGCAGTCGCAGCTGAAGACCTATCTGGAGCGCGTGACCCGCCCGATCCAGATCACCGCGCACGCCGATGACGGTGCCAAGTCGCAGGAAATGCTGGAACTGCTGCAGACCCTGGAAAGCCTGTCGGACAAGATCTCGCTGCAGGTCCTGCGCGACGGCCAGGGCCGCGTGCCGTCCTTCGACCTGGGCACCCCGGGCCAGGACATCCACCTGACCTTTGCCGGCCTGCCGATGGGCCACGAGTTCACCTCGCTGGTGCTGGCCCTGCTGCAGGTCGGCGGCCACCCGTCCAAGGCCACCGCCGAGCTGATCGAGCAGGTGCAGAACCTGGAAGGCGACTACCGCTTCGAGACCTACTTCTCGCTGTCCTGCCAGAACTGCCCGGACGTGGTGCAGGCGCTGAACCTGGCCGCCGTGCTCAACCCGCGCATCCAGCACGTGGCCATCGACGGCGCGCTGTTCCAGGACGAAGTGGAGAAGCGCGAGATCATGTCCGTGCCCACCGTGTACCTCAACGGTGAAGTGTTCGACCAGGGCCGCATGACCCTTGAACAGATCGTGGCCAAGCTGGACACCAACGCCGGCAAGCGCGACGCCGAGAAGATCGCCGCCAAGGACGCCTTCGACGTGCTGGTGGTCGGTGGTGGCCCCGCCGGCGCCGCAGCGGCCATCTACGCCGCGCGCAAGGGCATCCGCACCGGCATCGCCGCCGAGCGTTTTGGTGGCCAGGTGCTGGACACCATGGCCATCGAGAACTTCATTTCGGTGAAGGAGACCGAGGGCCCGAAGCTGGCCACCGCGCTGGAACAGCACGTGCGCGAGTACGAGGTCGACATCATGGACCTGCAGCGCGCCACCGCGCTGGTGCCGGCCGGCGACGACGGCCTGGTGCAGGTGCAGCTGGAAAACGGCGCGGTGCTGAAGTCGCGCTCGGTCATCCTCTCCACCGGCGCACGCTGGCGGCAGATGAACGTGCCGGGCGAGGACCAGTACCGCAACAAGGGCGTGGCCTACTGCCCGCACTGCGATGGCCCGCTGTTCAAGGGCAAGCGCGTGGCGGTGATCGGTGGCGGCAACTCCGGCGTGGAAGCGGCCATCGATCTGGCCGGCATCGTGTCGCATGTGACCCTGCTGGAGTTCGATTCCAGCCTGCGCGCCGATGAAGTGCTGCAGAAGAAGCTGCGCAGCCTGGGCAATGTGACCGTGCTGACCAGCGCGCAGACCACCGAAGTGCTCGGCGATGGCAGCCGCGTCACCGGCCTGGTCTACAAGGACCGCGTCGGCGGCGATGCCCACCGGGTCGAACTGGAAGGCATCTTCGTGCAGATCGGCCTGCTGCCCAACACCGAATGGCTGAAGGACAGCGTGGCGCTGTCGCCGCGTGGCGAGATCGTCATCGATGACCGCGGGCAGACCAACCTGCCGGGCGTGTTCGCCGCAGGCGATTGCACCACGGTACCCTACAAGCAGATCATCATCGCCATGGGCGCCGGTTCCACCGCGGCACTGAGCGCCTTCGACCACCTGATCCGTTCGTCCGTGAGCAAGGGCAGCGGCGCGGTGGCCGAGGCGGCCTGATCATTCGTTCCCAGGGTATCGGGGGCACCATTGCCTGCTGGGTAAGCCGGTCCTTTACCCCTGGGGTCTTACGATGAATCTTCGCGATCTGAAATACCTGGTGGCCCTGGCCGATCACAAGCACTTCGGCCGGGCCGCCGCCTCCTGTTTCGTCAGCCAGCCCACGCTGTCCACCCAGATCCGCAAGCTGGAAGAGGAGCTGGGCGTACCGCTGGTGGAACGCGCACCGCGCAAGGTGATGCTGACCCCGGCCGGGCAGGAAGCGGCGATGCGCGCACGGGTGATCGTGTCCGAAGTGGAACAGCTGAAGGAAGCGGCGCGACGCAGCCGCGACCCGGAAGCCGGCACGGTGCGCCTGGGGATCTTCCCGACCCTGGGCCCCTACCTGCTGCCGCACGTGATCCCGCGCATCCGCAACCGCTTCCCCGAACTGGAACTGCTGCTGGTCGAGGAAAAGAGCGACGTGCTGCTGGAGCGCCTGCGCGAAGGCAAGCTGGACGCCGCCCTGCTGGCGCTGCCGGTGATCGACGACCAGCTGCATGCCGAGTTCCTGTTCGAGGAACCCTTCCTGCTGGCCGTGTCCGGGCGCCACCCGCTGGCCCGCCGCGAACACCTGGACGTGCAGGAACTGGCCACGCAGAAGCTGCTGCTGCTGGAAGATGGCCACTGCCTGCGTGACCAGGCGCTGGAAGTGTGCCGCCTGTTCGGCGCCAACGAGAAATCCGAATTCCGCGCCACCAGCCTGGAAACGCTGCGGCAGATGGTTGCCGCCGACGTCGGCATCACCCTGCTGCCGAGCCTGTCGGTGCAGCCGCCGGTGCCGCGTTCGAACAACATCCGCCTGCTCGACTTCACCGGCGAAGGCCGCCCCAGCCGGCGCATCGCCATGGTCTGGCGGCGCAGCTCGGCCATGCACGGCTTCCTGCTGGAGCTGGCCGACCAGTTCAAGCGCCTGCCGCAGGCACTGTTCACCCTCGATGCCGAGGGCGTGCCGGCCGGCGCAGCACCGGACGTGTCCGGCCCGCTGCTGAACGGCTGATCCGGCAGCGCCGGCGCGCTGTTGCGGCGGGAGTCGATTCCGGCCGCATTTGTCCCCACAATACAGTCAGGCGGCGCCAGGTGGTGCCGCCTTTTGCATGGCTTTCAATCAAGGAGCACCACCATGAACACCGCCAGCGGCCTGCCGCCGTCCATCACTGTGTCGACCTTCGACATGGACCGCCTCGAGGCCATGCTTGATTCGCCTGCGCTGAGCCAGACGCCTGCCGCGCTCGCGCTTGCCGAAGAACTCAACCGGGCCACCGTGCTGGCGCCGGACCAGATTCCCGAAGGCATCGTCATGATGCATTCGCGCGTGGAGTGCGAAGATGAAGTGTCGGGCGAGACGCATGTCCTGACCCTGGTCTTCCCCCGCGAAGCCAATGTCGATGAAGGCAAGGTTTCCGTGCTGGCCCCGGTCGGCAGTGCCCTGCTTGGCCTGGCCATCGGCCAGAGCATCGACTGGAACGCGCCCGGCGGCCGCAAGCTGCGCCTGCGCGTGACTGCGGTCCACAACGACCGTCCCTGATTACCGCTGCGCACCGCGCGCGATTCGATTTCCCTGCACCAGGAGCCGTAATGAGTACCCCGTCCAAACTGTCCCAGCTGCGCGAACTGTCGGTGGTTGTCGCCGATACCGGTGACTACGACGCGATCAAGCGCCTGCAGCCGGTGGATTGCACCACCAACCCGACCCTGGTGAAGAAGGCGCTGGACCTGCCGGTCTATGCCGAGCTGATCGAACGCGAACTGGCCTGGGGCCGCCAGCAGGGCGGTGACCGCGAAGCCGTGGTGCACGCCGTGGCCGACCGCCTGACCATCGGCGTCGGCGCGCTGCTGAGCACACTGGTGCCGGGCCGCGTGTCCACCGAAGTGGACGCCGACCAGGCCCACGACACCGAGGCCACCGTGGCCAAGGCCCGCCAGTTCATCCAGATGTACGCCGATGCCGGCGTGCCGCGCGAGAAGATCCTGATCAAGATCGCCGCGACCTGGGAAGGCGTGGAAGCCGCGCGCATCCTGCAGGCCGAGGGCATCGACTGCAACCTGACCCTGATCTTCAACCCGACCCAGGCCTTGGCCTGCAGCGAAGCCGGCGCGTTCCTGATCTCGCCGTTCGTCGGCCGCATCCTGGACTGGTACGTGGCCAACGGCCAGACCCCGGCCAACATCGACGAAGACCCGGGCGTGAAGTTCGTGCGCGGCGTGTATGCCGAATTCAAGCGCCGCGGTTCGCCGACGGTGGTGATGGGTGCCTCGTTCCGTTCGACCGCGCAGATCGAAGCGCTGGCCGGCTGCGACCGCCTGACGATTTCGCCGGACCTGCTGGAGAAGCTGGACGCCGACCACGGCGAGCTGCCGCGCAAGCTGGTGGCCGGTGCGGCCGACGGCGTGGCGGTCACTCCGATCGACGCGGCCAAGTTCGCGGCGGACCTGGCGGCGGACCCGATGGCGACCGAGAAGCTGGCGACGGGTATCGATGCGTTTGCCAAGGATCTGCAGGCGCTGCGCGAGCGGATCCGCTCGGAACTGTGATTGCGGCGAACGGCTGAGCCCCTCGTGGCGGGCTGTTCGGCTGGGTAGAGTCGACCGTTGGTCGACTGACTGCAAGAGCAACAGCCGCGCTGGGTCGGGGGGGGGGGGGGGGGGGGGGGGGGGGGGGGGGGGCGGCGGGGGGGGGGGGGGGGGCGGCGCGCCGGCCGCCCCCCCGCCCACCCGGGGTGTGGGGGGCGGGGGGTGCTCCCCCCCCCCCCCCCCCCCCCCCACCCAACCATCAGCAACCCAGAGCCGCTTTGTAGCTCAGCCGACTAACAGTCGGCTCTACCAGACTGTGGCTTCTGCCCGCCGCAGCTTCTGCCCGCCGCAGGCGGACCACCGCGCGTCAGCGCGGCGCCTCCACATCCAGCCCGATCGGGCAGCTCACGCCGGTGCCACCAATCCCGCAATACCCGTTCGGGTTCTTCGCCAGATACTGCTGGTGGTAATCCTCGGCGTAGTAGTACTCCGGTGCCGGATACACGATCTCGGTGGTGATCGGCCCGTAGCCGGACGCGTTCAGCTGCGCCTGGTAGGCCTCGCGGCTGGCCAGCGCCGCCGCGTACTGCGCCTCGTCGGTGGCGTGGATCGCCGAGCGGTACTGGGTGCCCGTGTCGTTGCCCTGGCGCATGCCCTGGGTCGGGTCGTGGCTTTCCCAGAACAGCTGAAGCAGCCGCTCCAGGCTCACCACCGCAGGGTCGAACACCACCTGCACCACCTCGGTGTGGCCGGTCAGGCCCGAGCAGACCTCTTCATAGGTCGGGTTCGGGGTAACGCCACCGGCATAGCCGACCGAGGTGCTGTACACGCCCGGCTCGGTCCAGAACTTGCGCTCGGCGCCCCAGAAGCAACCCAGCGCGAAGCGGATCTGCTGCAGGCCGGCGAAGCGGTCCTTCAGCGGATGGCTGTTCACGAAGTGCTGGTTGCTGTGCAGCGGCAGCGGCTGGTCGCGGCCCGGCAGCGCCTCTTCCGGGCGCGGCAGGCGCTGCTTGAAGGCCCCGATGCCGAGGATGCCCTGGCTGATTCCCAACATGATGCGCTCCTACGCCGGCTGTCCGGCCCAATCGTCTGCGTCTGAAATGGGGTCGGACGGGCCCTGGCCCAAGTCCAGCGCGGCGATGATCTCCTCTGCCTGCGGCCGTGCGACGTCGGGGATGCCGACCCGCAGCACGCCGAACAGCGGCAACTCGCCCATGCCGCCCAGCAGCTGCTCGCCGAACACGAACGCGGGGATGCCGGCATCTTCCAGCGCGTGCTTGACCAGGTGGGCGTCGAACAGATTGTCGGCCTTGTACACGATGTGCATGGGCGGCTCCTCGGGACAGGGGTCCAGCATACGCCCGGGGGCTGAATGCCGGCGGTGAGTTCGCCGGCGAGCGGCCGGCGCTACCAGAAGATGGGGGTAGTGCCGGCCGCTGGCCGGCAACCGCAAACGCCACCGGGCAGCCCCGCCCCTGACGCGCTAAACTGTTGGTCTTTCTGCCTTTCTCTTTCGCCGACTCATGTCCGAGCACACCCCCGCCAGCCCCGAGACCCCCGCCGACAGCCACGAGAAGCGCGATTTCATCCGCCAGATCGTGCGCGAGGACCTGGCCAGCGGTAAGCACCAGGCGATCAAGACCCGCTTCCCGCCCGAGCCGAACGGCTACCTGCACATCGGCCATGCCAAGTCGATCTGCCTGAACTTCGGCCTGGCCGGTGAGTTCAGCGGCGTCTGCAACCTGCGCTTCGACGACACCAACCCGGCCAAGGAAGACCCCGAGTATGTGGCCGCCATCCAGGACGACGTGCGCTGGCTGGGCTTCAGCTGGAACGAGCTGCGCCACGCCTCGGATTACTTCCAGACCTATTACCTGGCCGCCGAGAAGCTGATCGAGCAGGGCAAGGCCTACGTCTGCGACCTGTCGGCCGAGGAAGTGCGCGCCTACCGCGGCACCCTCACCGAGCCGGGCCGTCCGTCGCCGTGGCGCGACCGCAGCGTCGAGGAAAACCTCGACCTGTTCCGCCGCATGCGTGCCGGTGAATTCCCGGACGGTGCGCGCACCGTGCGCGCCAAGATCGACATGGCCAGCGGCAACATCAACCTGCGCGATCCGGCCCTGTACCGCATCAAGCATGTCGAGCACCAGAACACCGGCAACGCGTGGCCGATCTACCCGATGTACGACTTCGCGCATGCACTGGGCGATTCCATCGAGGGCATCACCCACTCGCTGTGCACGCTGGAATTCGAAGACCACCGCCCGCTGTACGACTGGTGCGTGGACAACGTCGATTTCGCCCATGACGACGCGCTGACCCAGCCGCTGGTCGACGCCGGCCTGCCGCGCGAAGCCGCCAAGCCGCGCCAGATCGAGTTCTCGCGCCTGAACATCAACTACACGGTGATGAGCAAGCGCAAGCTGATGGCGCTGGTCACCGAACAGCTGGTGGACGGCTGGGAAGACCCGCGCATGCCGACCCTGCAGGGCCTGCGTCGCCGCGGCTACACCCCGGCAGCGATGCGCCTGTTCGCCGAGCGCGTGGGCATCAGCAAGCAGAATTCGCTGATCGATTTCAGCGTGCTCGAAGGCGCGCTGCGCGAGGACCTGGACAGTGCCGCCGCGCGCCGCATGGCCGTCATCGATCCGGTGAAGCTGGTGCTGACCAACCTCGAGGAAGGCCACGAAGAGCAGCTGACCTTCAGTAACCACCCCAAGGACGAAAGCTTCGGCAGCCGCCAGGTGCCGTTCGCCCGCGAGCTGTGGATCGACCGCGAGGACTTCGCCGAAGTGCCGCCCAAGGGCTGGAAGCGCCTGGTGCCGGGTGGCGAAGTGCGCCTGCGCGGCGCCGGCATCATCCGCTGCGATGAAGTGATCAAGGATGCCGACGGCACCATCACCGAGCTGCGCGGCTGGCTGGATCCGGAATCGCGTCCGGGCATGGAAGGCGCCAACCGCAAGGTCAAGGGCACCATCCACTGGGTCAGCGCCGTGCACGCCATTCCGGCCGAGATCCGCCTGTACGACCGCCTGTTCTCGGTGCCGAACCCGGACGACGAGTCGGAAGGCAAGACCTACCGCGACTACCTCAACCCGGAATCGCGCCGCACCGTCACCGGCTATGTCGAACCGGCCGCGGCCAGCGCCACCCCTGAGCAGTCGTTCCAGTTCGAGCGCACCGGCTACTTCGTCGCCGACCGCCGCGACCACACCGAAGCCAAGCCGGTGTTCAACCGCAGCGTGACCCTGCGCGACACCTGGTCGGCCTGAGGACCTGCGCGGGCGCCGGGATGGCGCCCGCACACTGCCGACAATGATCACCGCCCTCTCCGCCCTGCTCTGGTTCACGTCGCAGCATCCGCTGCTGACGTTCTTTGCAGCGATGGTGCTGGCGGTGCTGGTCTCGTGGTGGCGGCGCGCTCCCGGCTACGCCATCGTGGTGTTCCCGCTGGCGATGCTCAACATCTTCCTCGGCAGCTTCCTCAACGCCACCTTCCTCAATGCGGTGGGCGAGCGCGGTGAAGCGGTGATCGTCAACGCCGAGGAAACCAACTCCACGCTCAACGAACAGTACATCTGGCGCTACGAGGCGGTGCTGCGCACCGCCGAGGGCCGCGATGTGGAGGTGGTGTTCCATACCAACACCGCCACGCTGTGGCCGCTGGAAAACACCATCCGCATCCCGGCGCGCGACCAGCCGTTCGTGGTGAAGTACACGCCGGGTTTCCCGCGCAACTTCGTCATCCTCACCAACGAATCACCGCACGGCATCGCCCAGGCCCGCGCTCGTGCGCGCGAACGGGTCGAAGTAGCCGCGCGCAAGCTGCATTTCAGCCCGGACAACGCCGGGTTCCGCGCCGACTATCGACGCGAGCTGGAAACCTGGCTGCGCGACCACGGCAACGACCCGCAGCAGCAGTCGGATGCACGGCGATATCGCGCCGAACTCGACGCCCTTCGCTGATGCCAGGCACCGCCTGGCTGTCCCCCACCGCTCCAGGCAGGCCCTTCGACATGACCGCTTCCGCCAATGCCCTCCTTCCGCTGCTCCAGCAGGTACTGCTGGGCCGTGATATCGCCTGCGCCCTCGACGGCGACGAGCTGGTGCTGGACAGCGGCCTGCGCCTGAGCCCGCACCCGGTGGGCGCCGAGCCGCGCGACAACGGCGGCTGGCAGACCTCCACGGTGATCGAGGCACGCCATCCGCAGCTGTTCGCCGATGGCCTGTTCGAATACCAGCACGCCGCCGGCGACAGCCAGCAGGAGGCCGCGCTGTCCGGTTTCGAGAACTGGGTGCGGGTCGACCTGGCCACCCTGCAGGCCGCCATCGGTGCCGACGATGCGCCCGAGCTGCAGATGCTGACCCTGCGCTACGGCGCCGAGGAAACCGGAACGCCACTGGCGCGCGCGGTGGTGCTGGGCCCGCTGGCCCATTACCGCACCGAGCCCGCCGACGACGCCACCGCCTGCAGCGAGGACGACCACGGCTCCTGCCCGTGCTGCCTGTTCACCCAGAGCCTGGACGCCTTCAACGACCTGCTGAAGACCCGCCAGTTCCTCGGCATCCGCCTGTTTGCTTCGCGCGATGCGGACGGCCAGTGCGAGGCCGACTGCCGCGTCAACGGCCATGACTTCCCCGCCGCCCTGCCCCTGCTGCGCGCCTACGCCGCACGCTGGCCGCAGGCCGGGCTGGAGTTCCGCAAGCAGTACGTGGTGGTCCGCACCGACCTGGACGACTGAGCAGACACCCCCGGTGCACCCGGCTGCCGCTACACTGCGCGCCGGTTACCGAAGCCGCCGCACCACTTCATCTTCCACACGAGGCACCCCGCGATGCTGTACGCGCAAGTCCACCTGACCCTACCCGCCTGGATCCACGACCAGATCGACCTGGATCGTCGCTATCCCGGCGATGAGGCCAAGGTCGCGCTGGCCATCGCGCTGTCGCGGCTGAACATCGAGCACGCCAGTGGCGGCCCGTTCGGCGCGGTGGTGTTTGGCCCGGAAGACAAGGTGATCGCCGCTGGCGTGAACCGGGTGATGCCGCATGCGACCTCGCTGGCGCATGCCGAGAACATGGCCTACATGCTGGCCCAGCAGCGCCTGCAGACGCCACGCCTGAACGCCGTGCTGTCGCCGATCACCCTGGCCACCAGCTCGCAGCCGTGCTGCCAGTGCTACGGCGCGACCGTGTGGGCCGGCATCGACCGCCTGCTGATCGGCGCCAGCGCGGCCGATGTGGAAGAACTGACCCCGTTCGATGAAGGCCCGCTGCCCGCCGACTGGGTCGGCGAGCTCAACAAGCGCGGCATCGACGTCGTGCAGGGTCTGAACCGTGATGATGCGCGCAGCGTGCTGCGTGCCTATGGAGAGAGTGATGGCGCCCGTTACTGAGGCAGGCATCGGCCTGCTGTGCCTGTGCCGCCAGGGCTTCGAGCCCGAGCTGGCCGGCGAACTGCAGTTCCGCGCCGGCGAAGCCGGTTTTGCCGGCTATGCGCGCACCCAGCGCAATGATGGCTACGTGCTGTTCATGTGCGACGAAGCCGCCACACTGGCCCCGCGCCTGCGCTGGCGCGAGCTGATCTTCGCCCGGCAGAAGCTGGTGGTGCTGGCCGAACTGCCGCAGCTGGACCCGGCCGACCGCATCACCCCGATGCTGGAGGTGCTGGCCGATGCGCCGCGCTTCGGCGACCTGTGGGTGGAACACCCCGATTCGGACGCCGGCAAGCCGCTGTCCGGGCTGGCCCGCGCCTTCGGCAACGCGCTGCGCCCGGCGCTGCGCAAGGCCGGCAAGTTGACCGACAAGCCCAATGCGCGCCTGCCGCGCCTGCATGTGGTGTTCGTTGATGGCACCCATGCCTTCGTCTGCGTGGCCGACCCGGCCGACAGCGCACCGTGGGCGCTGGGCATCCCGCGCCTGAAGCTGCTGCCCGAAGCGCCTTCGCGTTCGGCGCTGAAGCTGGACGAAGCGCTGCTCACCCTGCTGACCCCGGAAGAACGCGAACAGCTGGCAAAGCCCGGCATGCGCGCGGCCGATCTGGGCGCTGCGCCGGGCGGCTGGACCTGGGTGCTGACCCGCCAGCACATGCACGTGCTGAGCATCGACAACGGCCCGCTGCGCCAGCATGTGCTGGACACCGGCCTGGTCGAGCACCTGCGCGCCGATGGTTTCCACTGGCACCCGGACCAGCCGCTGGACTGGATGGTCTGCGACATGGTCGAGCAGCCGCGCCGCGTGGCCGAGCGCATGGCCACCTGGTTCCGCGAAGGCTGGTGCAGGCACGCGATCTTCAACCTGAAGCTGCCGATGAAGAAGCGCTGGGACGAAACCCGGCTGTGCCTGGACCTGTTCCAGGAGCAGGCCGGCAAGCCGCTGGTGCTGCGTGCCAAGCAGCTCTACCACGATCGCGAAGAGATCACGGTGCTGGCCTCGCCGCTGCGCTGAGACACGACGTCCGCCGGGCATGCCCGGCGCTACCGGGAACACGACTGCATGCACTTTCGACCGATTCCACTCCTGATGGCCCTGCTGCCGGCGGCCGCGTCGGCGCAGGTGGCCCTGCCGCAACCGGCACAGAGCGCACCGCTGCGCGATGACAGCGGCGTGGTCCGCCAGCAGTCACTGGCCAGTGGCCGGGTGACCGGCAGCGTCGACATCACCGTGCCGCTGGGCGAAACGCCGGTGACGGTGCGCTCGGTCAGCCCGGCCAGCGTGGTCGGACAGTACCGCATCCACTTCGCCGCGCTGGATGTGGATGGCGATGGTTTCATCAGCCGCGACGAGGCGCTGGCCAACCCGGCGCTGGCCGATGAGTTCACCTCGCTGGACGTGAAGCATCGCGGCAAGCTGGACCGCACTGACCTGGCCGGCTGGTTGATTGAATGATCCGCCTTCGCGATCTTCATCCACGCATGGCGTGGATCTACTGAAACGACGGCGGTAGCGGCCGGGCCAGGCCGGCGCCCGCGGGGGAGCCCCCCCCGGCCCCCCGCCGCAAGGCGGCGCGCGGCCCCGGGGGGGCGGACTTAAGCGCCGGGGGGCGAGGACC
>NZ_JBRRCR010000106.1:0-12187 GCF_056759115.1 Stenotrophomonas sp. STEN087
GCGCGGAGATCCTTGCTACAGAGCGATCGAAAAGACCTAGAGCCGAACGGTCGTCCGCGCCGGGCTCTCGGCACCTAAAGTGCCAGAGTCGGAAGAGATAAGAGCCGAGCCCATGCTCGGCTGCCTTTAAAACAGCCGAGCGGGGGCTCGGCTCTACAATTGAGGCATGTCCTTCAAAACAGAACCCACCCTGCGCCAGGCCGTAGCCGACGCCGGCGCCCGCCTTGGCGGCATCGACGCCCGCCACGAGGCCGAACTGCTGCTGCTGCACGTGCTGGACCGGCCGCGCAGCTGGCTGTTCGCCCACGCCACCGATCCGCTGCCCGCCGCCGATCTGGCGGCCTTCGAGGTCCTGCTGGCGCGCCGTGTGGCCGGTGAACCGGTGGCCTACCTGACCGGCCGCCGCGGCTTCTGGACGCTGGACCTGGAGGTCGACCCCTTCACCCTGATTCCGCGCCCGGAAACCGAGCTGCTGGTCGAGCTGGCGCTGGAGCGCCTGCCGGCCGATCGCGACCTGCAGGTGGCCGACCTTGGCACCGGCAGCGGCGCCATTGCCCTGGCCCTGGCCAGCGAGCGCCCGCAGGCCCAGGTGCTGGCCACCGACGCCAGCCACGGCGCGCTGGCGATGGCCGCGCGCAATGCCGCCCGCCATGAACTGGGCAACGTGCGCTTCGCCGAAGGCGGGCACGACTGGTATGGGCCGCTGCAGGGCCAGCGCTTCGATCTGATCGCCAGCAACCCGCCGTACATCGCCAGCGATGACCCGCACCTGCAGCAGGGCGACCTGCGTTTCGAACCGGCCACCGCGCTGGCGTCCGGCGTGGATGGGCTGGATGACATCCGCCGCATCGTCGCCGGCGGCCAGGCGCACCTGCTGCCCGGCGGCTGGCTGCTGATCGAGCACGGCTGGGACCAGGGCGAGGCGATCCGCGCGCTGTTCGAGCAGGCGGGCTATGTGCAGGTGCGGACCGCGCAGGACCTGGAGCAGCGCGACCGCATCACCCTGGGCCATCGCCCGGCCTAGAATGGAGGTTCTCCTGCCTTGGCAGGGCATCACCCTGGAGCTGCAAGCATGCGTACGCTGTATCCCGCCATCACCCCCTACGACGTCGGCACCCTGAAGGTCGACGACCGCCACACGCTGTACTTCGAACAGTGCGGCAACCCGGACGGCAAGCCGGTGGTGATGCTGCACGGTGGTCCGGGCGGCGGCTGCAGCGACAAGATGCGCCAGTTCCACGACCCGACGAAGTACCGCATCATCCTGTTCGACCAGCGTGGCGCCGGCCGTTCCACCCCGCATGCGGACCTGGTGGACAACACCACCTGGGACCTCGTTGCCGATATCGAAAAGCTGCGCGAACACCTGAAGGTGGACCGCTGGCAGGTGTTCGGCGGCAGCTGGGGTTCGACCCTGGCCCTGGCCTACGCCGAAACCCATCCGCAGCGCGTGACCGAGCTGGTCCTGCGCGGCATCTTCATGCTGCGCCGCTGGGAACTGGAATGGTTCTACCAGGAAGGTGCCAACCGCCTGTTCCCGGATGCGTGGGAGCACTACCTGAAGCCGATCCCGGCCGTGGAGCGGCACGACCTGATCTCGGCCTTCCACCGCCGCCTGACCAGCGAAGACGAAACCACGCGCCTGGAAGCAGCCAAGGCCTGGGCGGTGTGGGAAGGCGCAACCAGCTTCCTGCATGTCGATGATGACTTCATCAACAGCCACGAAGACCCGCATTTCGCGCTGGCCTTTGCCCGCATCGAGAACCACTACTTCGTCAACGGCGGTTTCTTCGAAGTGGAAGACCAGCTGCTGCGCGACGCGCACCGCATCGCCGATATTCCGGGCGTGATCGTGCACGGCCGCTACGACGTGGTGTGCCCGCTGGCCAACGCCTGGGACCTGACCAAGGTCTGGTCGAAGGCCAAGCTCGAGATCACCCCGGCCTCGGGTCACTCGGCGTTCGAAGCGGAGAACGTGGACGCGCTGGTGCGCGCCACCGACAGCTTCGCCTGATGCCCACGGGGTCGGATCCCCATCCACGCACGGCGTGGATCTGCTGCACCCGGTAGTGCCGGCCGCTGGCCGGCAAGGGGGCGGATCCCTTTCCCATGGAAAGGGCTCTGACCCCGGTGTGGCCCCCATCCACGCACGGCGTGGATCTACTGCACCCGGTAGTGCCGGCCGCTGGCCGGCAAGGGGTCGGATCCCTTTTCCGCGGAAAAGGCTCTGACCCCGGTGTGGCCCCCATCCACGCATGGCGTGGATCTACCAGTCGCCGGCCAGCAGCGCGTCGGCCAGCACCTGCAGCTTCGGCGAGTGCTGCCGCGACGGCGGGTAGATCAGCGACAGCTCGCGGCTGCGGCCTTCAAACGGCTGCAGCACGCGCTGCAGGCGGCCGTCGGCCAACGCATCGGCCACCGCGAAATCCATCACCTGCACGATGCCGATGCCGGCGATGGCCGCTTCCACCAGCGGGTCGCCGCTGTCGAACACCATCCGCGTCGGCGGGGTGAAGTCGTGCAGCTGGCCGTCCTGCCGGAACTGCCAGTCCACCACGCGTCCGCTGCGCAGGTTGCGTACCGCCAGGCAGGCATGGTCGTGCAGCGCGGCGATATCCCCCGGCGTGCCGCAACGGGCAAGGTAATCCGGGCTGGCCACGGTCACCCAGCGCAGCGGACGCAGCGGCCGCGCAACGATGCGCTGGTCGGCAATCACACCGGTGCGCAGCGCGGCATCGAAGCCTTCCTCGACCAGATCGACCAGACGGTCGCTCAGTACCGCGTCCACCTGCAGCTGCGGGTGCTGCTGCAGCAACGGCCCCAGCAGCGGTACCAGCACCTTGCGCCCGAACATCGACGGCGCGCTGATCTTCAGCGTGCCCGAGGGCGTGCAGGGACGGTCAGCCAGCTGCCGCTCGGCATCCTCGAGGCCGCACAGCAGCGGCGCCACCTGGTCGACGAACTGGCGCCCATCCGGGGTCAGCGCCACGTTGCGGGTGTTCCGCTGCAGCAGCTTCACCCCCAGTGTGGCCTCCAGCCGGCCGATCGCGCGCGACAGCCCGGACTGGCTCAGGCCCAGCTGCCCGGCGGCAACCGTGAAGCTGCGTGCCTCGGCCACCTGCACCAGCATGCGCACGGCATTGAGGTCCAACGAGGATCCATTCATGCCGAAAATCATGACAGATATGGTCAGGCAGGGGTTTATTGATGACGCCGCATCAATGAGACTGCGTTCCCCCACCGATCCACCGCCGCCGATGCCCCCTCTCAAGTACCCGCGCTGGGCGCTGACCCTGCTGGCCACCGCCCAGCTGATCATCGCCCTGGACGCCACCATCATCTTCGTCGCCCTGCATGACATGGGCCGCGCGCTGCAGATCAACGCGCAGCAGCTGCAGTGGGTGGTCAGCGCCTACACCGTGGCCTTCGGTGGCAGCCTGCTGCTGGGCGGGCGCGCCGCCGACCTGATCGGGCGGCGCCGCTTCTACCGGCTGGGCATGCTGCTGTTCGCGCTGGCCTCGCTGCTGGGCGCGCTGGCGCCGAACGCCACGCTGCTGATCATCGCGCGCGCCGCGCAGGGCATCGGTGCCGCACTGCTGTTCCCGGCCACGCTGGCGCTGATCAACACGCTGTATGCCGAGGGCCCGGTGCGCAACCGAGCGCTGGCGATCTGGAGCATGGCCAGCGCGGTCGGCCTGGCGCTGGGCACCCTGCTCGGTGGCGTGCTGACCCAGGCGTTCGGCTGGCCGGCCGTGCTGGCGGTGATCGTGCCGCTGGCCACCGCCTGCGCCGTCGCCGCCGGTGCATGGCTGCCGGCCGATGGCCCGCGCGCGCAGGGGCGCTCGTTCGATCTGGCCGGCTGCATCACCGTCACCCTCGGCGGCAGCCTGCTGGTGACCACCCTCGTGCAGGGGCCGGAGTGGGGCTGGACCGCGCCGGCCACGCTGGGCTGCCTGCTGCTGTCGGCGCTGCTGCTGGTGGCCTTCGTGCAGATCGAACAGCGCAGCCGCGACCCGTTGATGCAGTTCGCGCTGCTGCGCCTGCCCGGCCTGCGCGCTGCGCTCGGCCTCACCTTCGCCTTCATGAGCAGCTACGGCGTGCAGTACTACTTCATGGCGCTGTATTTCCAGGATGGCTACGGCTGGAGTCCGCTGCAGGCCGGCCTGGCGTTCCTGCCGGCGACGGCGGTGTGCACGGTCGGTATCCAGCTGGCCGAGTGGGCGCTGAAGCGCTGGAGTGCACGCAAGGTGCTGGTGCTCGGCCAGCTGGCCGGCGCCGTCGGCATCGCCTGGGTCGCAGCAACACTCCCGCACGCCTCGAACTTCTGGCCGCTGCTGCCGGGTGTGGTGGTGCTGAGCATCGGCCAGGGCATGACCTGGACCTCGATGTGGATCGTGGCCGGGCAGGGCGTGCCGGCTGCACAGCAGGGTGTCGCATCTGGCATGGCGGCTACCGCGCAACAGATCGGTGGGGCGCTGGGGCTTGCGGTGCTGGTGATGGTGGCCAATGCCGGCGCCGGCGTTGCAGGCTCGCCCAGCGCGCTGGCCGGGCTGGTGCGTGCCGAGTACGGCGCCGCGCTGTTCGCCCTGTTCGGCGTGATCATCGCGCTGGGCCTGCGCCCGGCACCGGTAGACTGCGGTTCCCTTGATGGCCAGGCCAACAACGCATGATCGAACTGCTGGACCTGCAACAGACCCTGCACGCGTTTGCCGCCTGCAACGACGACCATGGCGTGTACGCGTCCTTCGGCTGGGTGCATGCCACCGACGGTGACCTGCTGCAGGCGCGGTTCTGGTTGCCGCCCGACGAGGAGACCGCGTTCGACGATGACAGCGAGGTGCCGGCCGAGGCGCGCGCGCTGGGCCTGTCCACCTATCTGGAACCGGCGACGTTCGCCGACGTGCTCGACGTGCAGAAGCGGCAGCGCCCGTTGTCCACGCTGGCCGAGTACGCGCAGGCGCTGGCGCACTACCACGAGTACGACGCGTTCCAGCAGGTCGAAGGCATCGACGAGGCGCTGGGTGAGGCCACGGCCGCAGACCAGGCCGCCGCGCGCGATGCCGGCGTAGGCGCGGGCATCTTTGCCTCGTTCGATCTGCAGCTGCTGGCGTGTGTGGACGAGCAGCTGAAGGCCACCGCGCAGGCCGTGGCGCACCTGCACCAGGTGCCTGTGGGTGAGGCGCTGGCACGCTGCCGTGCGTTGCCGCTGCTGCTGGGCGAAGCGCTGGATCGCAACCGCGCGCAGGCCATCAAGGATCAGTTCGAAGCCATCGGCGCGACCGTGCAGGTGCACGGGTTCAAGCCGTTCCCGTGGATGGACGCGCCCGTGTTGCGTTGATGACGATTACCCAACCGCCAGCAACGCCGGCTGCAACGCGCTGAAGATCCGCGCCAACCGTTCCGCCCAGGCCTGCTGCCCGGCCACATCGGCAATCAGGTCCTGGCGGATCTCCAGCTCCACATGCACCAGGCCACGACCTTCGCCATGCACCGGCACCGCGTAGTCGCTGGTGCTGCTTACCGAATACGGTTCGTTGTCGCCCACCACCAGGTCGCCTTCATCGCGCAGCGCCTGCAGCAGTGCCTGGGCGAAGCGCGTGTCCTGGTAGTACAGCACGCCGGCGTGCCACGGCCGCGCCGCGCCGTTCATCGCCGGGGCGAAGCTGTGCATCATCACCAGCAGGGTGGGGCGGCCGGCATCGCGGCGTGCGTCCAGTTCGGCATCGATGCGCGCGTGATACGGCGCGTGGATGGCATCGATGCGCTGCTGCCGCTGCGCCGCCGACAGCCCGGCATTGCCCGGCACCACGGTGTGGTCGCTCACTTCCGGGATCAGCGTGGGCGAGGCCAGCGGCCGGTTGCAGTCGATCAGCAACCGCGAATAGGTCTGTTCGATGGCCCAGGCATCCAGCAGCCCGGCCAGTGCGCGGGTGGTGCCGGCGATGCCGATGTCCCAGCCGATGTGGCGGTCCAGCTCGGCCTGCGCCAGGCCCAGGCCATGCAGCGCGCGCGGCACCTGCTGGCCGGCGTGGTCGGCCAGCAGCAGGAAGGGAGATGCACCCTGCGCACGGTGGATCGTGTAGATCGCGGGATCGTCGGCACCGAGCAGGGCCGGCGCCACGTGCAGGTCGGCATCAGCCACGCGGGCGTCCATCCAGGTGGTGCTCGATCATCCACAGGCCGGCCCAGAGCTTGGCGTCCAGCGCGTAGCCTTCGCCCATCTTCTGCACCAGCCAGGCGGCGGCCTGGGCGCGCGGAATCTCGTGCACGGTGATGTCTTCACTCTCATCTCCGCCGCCTTCGCCGATGCGGCGCAGGCCGGTGGCGCGGACGAAGGCGATCTGCTCGCTGCTGGCGCCGGAGGACGTCGGGCCGATCATCAGCACTTCGGCGTGCTCGGCGGTCCAGCCGGTTTCTTCTTCCAGCTCGCGCACGGCCGACACTTCAATCGACTCGCCCGCATTGATGTCGCCGACCAGGCCGGCCGGCATCTCGATGGTGGCCGACTGCAGCGGCACGCGGAACTGTTCGACGAACAGCACCTTGTCCTCCGGGGTGACCGCGATGATGATCGCCGCCAGGCCGCCGGCATGGGTGCGTTCGCTGTATTCCCAGCTGCCGCGCACGACCATGCGCTGGTACTTGCCTTCGTAGACGACGCGCGGGGCTTCGGTGTTTCTCTGGCTCATGCGGGCTCGCTGGAGGAGGGGAGGGAATGGTCGGGACCGGCCACAGTGGCCGAACCGGGATCGTTGACGCCTGCGGCGCTGAACAGCCGGCGGCGGGTCAGCGGGCCGAAGCGCAGCGCCTGGCACAGGCCGCCCAGCAGCTCCGGGTCCGCCGCCTGGCGCAGCAGGCCCGGCTGGCAGCCTTCCAGCGGCGCGTCCAGCGCGATGGTGGTCAGCTGCCGCCAGAGCTGGGCGTGGTCGCGCTGCTCGCGCAGGCGCACGGCCATCTGTGCGGCACCGCGCAGGCGCAGGAACGGCACTTCGTTCAGGCGTTCGTACAGCGCGTCCATGCTGCCGAAATGGGCCAGCAGCACCGCCGCCGACTTGGCGCCGACGCCGCTGATCCCCGGAATGTTGTCCACCGCATCGCCACACAGGGCCAGGTAATCGGCGATCTGGTGCGCGTGCACGCCGTGCCGCGCCTTCACTCCGGCCACGTCCCAGCGCTGGTTGCGTGCGTAGTCCCACTGTTCGTCGTGGTCCAGCAGCAGCTGCGACAGGTCCTTGTCGGCGGAAATGATCAGGCCGCGATGGCTGTGCCGGTGCTGGTGCAGCGCGCTGCCGATCAGGTCGTCGGCCTCGTAGTCATGGTGGGCCAGCACCACCAGGCCCAGCGCCGCGCACAGCGCCTTGCAGTGCACGAACTGGCGCTTCAGCGCTTCCGGCGCCGGGTCGCGGTTGGCCTTGTAGGCCGCGTACAGGCGGTGGCGGAAGCCGCTGTCCAGCGCTTCGTCGAAGGCGATGGCGATGTGCCGGGGGCGCTCGCGCTCGAGCAGGTCCAGCAGGAAGCGGGCGAACCCGTGCACCGCATTGGTCGGCCAGCCCTGGCTGTCCTGGAACTCGTCCGGCAGCGAATGCCAGGCGCGGAACACATAGATGCTGGCATCCACCAGGTACAGCGGCGGCGGCAGCGGCACGGCATTCACGGCGCTCACTGGCCGGTCCAGTCCTGCAGCAGGGCCGCGGCGTCCGGCCGCTCGCGCTCGGGCACGTCGGCCTTGGGGGTGCCGATATGGATGAAGCCGGCGATGCCTTCGCCCTCGGCCAGGCCCAGGTGGGCATGCACGGCGGGGTCGAAGGCCATCCACGCGGTCAGCCACTGCGCGCCGAAGCCCAGCGCCTGGGCGGCCTGCAGCAGGGCGAAGCAGACGCAGCCGGCGGTCATCAGCTGCTCCTGCTCGGGCACCTTGGCGTCCGGGCGCGGGCTGGCCACCACCACGATCACCACCGGGGCGTGGCTGAAGCGCTGGCGGTCCTTCTCGAACACCGCCTCGCCGGCCTGCGGATCGCGCTGGCGGCTGCGTTCGACCAGGAAGTCCCCCAGGGTGTGACGGGCATCGCCGGCAATCTTCAGGAAACGGAACGGGACGCGCTTGCCGTGGTCGGGTACGCGGACGGCCGACTGCAGCATGCGCAGCAGGGTGGCCGGGTCCGGGCCGGGCTCGCCCAGCTGCCGCGAGGGCACCGAACGGCGGGCGTCGAGGGCGAGCAGGGCAGCGGGGTCGGGCATGGAGTCTGAACCGGTCATCACGGGCTGAAGATTATAGTCGGGGCGGTTGGTGACGCTGTCTGCGTCGTGTTTGCCCCTTCAATATCAAACTGTGATGAACGTCATGCCACTGCCGGGCAACCGGCGAGCCCTTCCCCTCGCCTCGCAGGCCCCGCACGGCTTAGGATATCCGTCTTGCCGGGCCGCCGGTCGTGAGGTTTGAAGTGAGGACTGTTTCACTGTCCGTGACGGGCTGGCCGGCCTACCATCGACGATCTGGTACATGGGGTGTACCGGCCGTCGCGATGTCCATGATGTCTGTCGTACCAGAGAAGGTGGGGAGCCTTCCCGAATGATGAGTGCGCCCACTCAGATGGGATCGTCGGGTCGTGACCCGGCCCAGCTCCAGCGTGCGCGGGACGCTGTCCTGCCCGCCCTGGGCCAGGCTTTCGGCGCGGCGCTGGCGCGGTTTGACGATGCCCTGTTCGATCGAGCCGGCAATGCCGGCTCGTCGCAGTTGCTGTTCCTGGATGCCATGCGCGAACTGCGCCGGCGCCGGGACGAGATCACCGCGGCGTTTGCCGCCCACCTGGACCAGGCCTGGGCCGCGCTGGCCGACGGCCATCCGCTGTCCGCCGAAGCCACCCTGTCCGGGCCGGCCGAGGAAAGCCTGAGCCTCATTCCCGAGCATGTCCTGGAGTCGCGGCTGGCGGTGCGCAACTTCGCCACCGTGCTGCTGCGCGATTTCAAGCCGGTGCTGGCCCGCCTCGACCGCCGCCTCGGCTGGCTGGTCGGCGGCCTGGAACTGGACGCCGACCTCGATCCGATCAGCCCCGAACATCTGGGCGTGGCCATCCACCAGGCCTTCGCCGGGTGCGAGCTGGCCCCGGAAGTACACCTGGTGCTGATCAAGCTGTGCGAGCGCGACATGCGCACGCCGGTGGGCCGCATCTACGAGAAGCTGGACGAGCAGTTGGCGGCCGCCGGTGTGATGCCGCAGATGGGCGCCCCGCGGCGACCGCTGTCGGCGGCCCCGGCCCCGCAGGCCCCGCACGGGCTGGACGACCTGGTCGAGCAGCGCCAGACGTCGGGCTTCGAGACCGATTTCAGCGACGAGGAGCAGGCCGCACCGGCCTGGGCGCAGCGGTTTGCCGCGCGCTGGTCCGAACGTCGTGGCCACATGCAGCAGCTGCCCGACGAACATGGCATGCCCGGCGGCGCGCCGGCCGGGTCGGCCGGGTCGGGCGAAGCCTATCCTGGCCAGCAGGGCATGCTGCTGGAGGCGCTGCACGAACTGCTGCAGCAGACCCGGCATGTCCGCGAGGACGCCACGTCGGCCGCGCAGGTGGCGGTGGGCCAGCATCGCCCGCTCAGCCAGCGCGAGATGATGTCGGTGCTGTCGCTGCTGCAGGCCACGCCCAGCGCCACCCTGCGCGCGGCCATCGGCGAGGACGGCGAATCACTGGCGCAGCGGCTGAAGAGCGAAGTGCTGTCCAACGCCACCCGCCTCGGCGTGGACCCCGGCCAGACCCGGCTGGACCCGCAGGACGAGGATGCGATCGACCTGGTCGGCATGCTGTTCGACGTGATGCTGGACGAACGCGAACTGGAAGGCCGCTCGCGCGAGCTGATCGGCCGCCTGGTGGTGCCCTTCGTCAAGGTCGCCATGCTCGACCGCCGCATGTTCGTGCAGAAGACCCACCCGGCCCGCAAGCTGCTCAATTCGCTGGCCGAGGCCTGCGAAGGCAACACCGGCGAAAGCCAGGCCGAGCGCATGCTGATGGCCAAGGTCGAGGAGATCATCGAGCGCCTGGTCGCCGAGTTCAACGAGAACCTGGCGATCTTCCTGACCCTGGAAGAAGAATTCCGCGATTTCCTGCTGCAGCATCGTCGCCGCGTGGAAATCGCCGAGCGCCGCGCCGCTGAAACGCAGCGTGGCCAGGAAAAGCTGGAGATGGCCCGCAACCGCGCCGGCGCCGAACTGGACCGCCGCATCGGCGATGCCACCCTGCCGCCGGCGATCGCCGAGTTCCTGCGCCAGCCGTGGCAGCACCACCTGACCCTGGCGCTGCTGCGCGAGGGCGAGGACGGCGCGTCCGTGGCCGAGGCACTCAGCCTGGGCGATGGCCTGCTGGAGGAAGTGGCCGAGGCACGCCGGCACATCATCGGCAAGCCGTGGCTGCAGGCCTGGCAGCCGGTGCTGGCCAAGGTGTTCGCCAGTGTCGGCGTGCACGGTGATGCGGCCTCGGCCGCCATCGATGCGCTGCATGGCACCCTGCAGGGCATTGCCGAATCGCGGCCGGAACTGCAGCGCGCGCTGCCGGAACTGCCGCAGGTCGCGCTGCCGACCGCGCCGGTGCCCGAAGCCAGTGCCGTGGAACTGGCCGGGCAGGTCGATACCGATGATTTCGACAATGCCGACGCCGATCGCTTCCGCCGCATGGAAATCGGCAACTGGCTGGACTTCGTCGACAAGGACGGCAAGGTCCAGGCCGGCAAGCTGTCCTGGATCAGCCCGATCTCCTCGCGCCTGCTGTTCGTCAACCGCCGCGGCGTGCGCTTCTGCGTGGCCTCGCCGGAAGAACTGGCGGTGATGGTGCGGCTGGGCCGCCTGCGCGCCCACGTCGACGATGGCGCCTTCGACAGCGCCATGCAGGGCGTGATCGACCGCCTGGACCCGGGCAGCGCCACCCTGCACTGAGGGGTGGCCGCCTGCTAGGATCGGGAAAACTCACCGATCAGCGGGGACCTGCATGGCCGTGGCGTTGCTGGGGATGAAGGAGACCGCGCCGGGCGAACGGCGCGTGGCACTGACGCCGGAAACGGCGCGCAAGCTTGGGGCCTTGGGCATCACCGTCTGGTACGAAACCGGCGCCGGACTGGCTGCGGGCTTCCCCGATGCCGCCTATGACGATGCCGGCGCGCGCGCCTTCGACGCCGGCCGCTGGAACGAGATCGACATCCTGCTGTGCGTGCAGGCGCCACCGGCGGCGGTACTGGCCCAGCTCAAGCCGGGCGCCAGCGTGGTCGGCCTGCTTACTCCCGCCACGGATCCATCGCTGGCGGCGCTGGCAGGTGACGACCGCCTGCTGTTGTTCCCGCTGCAGCAGCTGCCGCGTACCACGCGTGCGCAGGCCATGGACGTGCTCAGTTCGCAGGCCGGCATGGCGGGCTACAAGGCCGCGCTGATCGCCGCCGAGCGCGCGCCGCGTTTCTTCCCGATGCTGACCACGGCAGCCGGTACCGTGCGCCCGGCCAAGGTGCTGGTGATCGGTGCCGGCGTGGCCGGCCTGCAGGCGATCGCCACCGTGCGCCGCCTCGGCGCGCAGGTGGAAGGCTTCGACGTGCGCCCGGAAACCCGTGAACAGATCCAGTCGCTGGGCGCACGTTTCCTCGACCTGGGGGTGAACGCAGCGGGCGAGGGCGGCTATGCGCGCGCGCTGACCGACGAGGAACGCGCCGAGCAGCAGCGCCGCTTGGCCGACCATCTGCGCAGCGTGGACGTGGTGATCTGCACCGCGGCCGTGCCGGGCCGGCCGGCACCCACCATCGTCACTGCGGCGATGGTCGAGGGCATGGCGGTGGGCAGCGTGATCGTCGACCTGGCCGCCGAGAGCGGCGGCAACTGCGCGCTGACCCAGCCGGGCCAGTGCATCGACCACCAGGGCGTGGCCATCGATGGCCCATTGAACCTGGCCAGCCGCGGCGCCACCCAGGCCAGCGAGATGTACGCGCGCAACCTGCTGAACTTCGTCACCCTGTTCGTGCAGGGCGGCCAGCTCGGTGTCGATTGGGAAGACGAGCTGCTGGCGAAGACGCGCTGGCAGCAGTAGACGGCGTGGGGGGGGGAGACCCAATTAAAGCAGCAAAATAGGTACACCACAAACCAAACCCACCGCGCGGGGGGCGGCGGCAAGGGGCACACAAAGCAAAAACCCCACACACCCGCCGCAAAAGCTCCCCCTCCGAC
>NZ_JBRRCR010000107.1:0-12140 GCF_056759115.1 Stenotrophomonas sp. STEN087
GGGGGGGGGGGGGGGGGGGGGGGGGGGGGGGGGGGGGGGGGGGGGGCGGGGGGGGGGGGGGGGGGGGGGGGGGGGCGGGGGGGTGCTGGGGGGGGGGGGGGGGGGGGCCCCTCACCCCCCCCGGCCCGCGCCCCCCCGGCCGGCCCCCCCGGGGGCGGCGGCCCCCCCCCCCCCCGCCCCCGGCGGGTGCGGGCGCCTCAACGCACGTCGCGCAGTTCCCAGTGGTGGCCGGCCAGCAGGCGCAGGCGCTGCTTGAACACATCACTGTCGATGCGGGTGGTGGCCACCAGGTTGATGCGCAGGTCCTTCTGCTCGCCGGTCACGGTGGCGTCCGGGTCGGTCACGCCCCACTGCGGTTCCACGGCGTCCGGGTCGGGCTGCTTGGCCTTCCAGCGCTCGAACAGGGTGCCGCTGCGCAGGGCATCCTGCAGCTCCTCGGCGAAACCGCCGGCGCTCTGCGAATGGAAGGACAGGTCAGGGTCGTTGCCGCGGGCCTTGGACGGGTCGGGCAGGCTGATGTGGTACTGCGCAGGCATGGTTCGTCTCCTTGAGGTGTGGCAAGGCTGGCACAGCCGCAGTGCAATGCTTGTGTACGCCAGAACGGCTTATTCGAAGCGATGCGGCCCATCGGCAAAGCCGATCGTCACCGCGCCCTTGCCCACGTTGACCATGCCGGTCAGGCTCATCACCGACTCGTACACCGCCACGTCGTGGCTGGCGCACAGGTCCTTCATCGCGGCATAGCCGGGCAGGGCACGCAGTTCCTCCAGCTCGCCGCCGTAGCTGACGCAGACGGTGGGGGTCATCAGGCCGTTGCGCACGCGCTGGCCGACCACGCCGAACAGCTTCTGCACGGCGTTGTCGAAGCCCTTGATCTTGGCCACCGGCCCGGTCTCGCCCTTGTAGCCGTGCAGCACCGGCTTGATGTCCAGCGCGCTGCCCAGCGCGGCGCTGAGCAGGCCGACGCTGCGGTCGCCCTTGTGGCGGGCGCGGGCGCGCATGTAGTACAGGTCGCGGGTGACCATGTAGCCGTGCACGTTGCCGAACAGTTCTTCCAGCCGCTGGCGGATCTGCTGCACGCTGGCACCGCTGTCGCGCAGCCGCACCGCTTCCACCGCGGTCACCGCCTGGGCGGCGAACAGGTTCTGGGTATCCAGCACGCGCAGCGCGAACGGCGAGTTGTAGCCCGCCGCCTGGCGCACCGGCTTGTAGTCGTTGAGGATGGCGAAGCTGGCCTGCAGCGCGTTGTCGTGGATCGGACTGCGCGTCTTGGTGATGGTCATGCAGAACACGTGGTCGTAATCGATCACCAGCTGTTGCAGGAACAGATCGCGGATCTGGTTGACGCTGAAGGGGATGGTCTCGGCTTCGGCACCGTGCTCGGCCACGTGGGCGTGCAGGAAGCTGAGCGTCGCCTGCTCGTCGCGGTGGTCGGCCAGCACCGCTTCGCCGATCCGCACGGTGATCGGCAGCACCACGATGTTGTGTGCGGCAATGAAATCCTGCGGCAGGTCGCAGGCCGAATCGACAACGATTCCGATGCGCATCCGGCTCCCCCTCCAGGGCGGTTGTAGGTTCGGAATGTGAAAGCTATCTCAATTTTATCCGGGGCGCGCGAGGGAATCACGCCACTGCCTGTTCCGCGATTGCGCTGCACCGCCACTGGAAGCGTTACCACGGCCTGCCAGTCCGGACGCTGCAGCAGGCCGGGGTCGGCCAGCACGGCGGCCATCATCGGGTGCGCATCGTTGCCCCAGAACAGTTCGCCGTCGATGGACAGGGTCGGCACGCCGAACAGGCCGGCGTCGATCGCGGCCTCGGTATTGCGGCGCAGCTGTTCCTTCACTGACGCTTCGGCGCAGGCCGCCTGCACGTCGTTGATGCCCAGCCGGGCCGCCGGTATGCGCAGCGTTTCGGCGCTGTCACCGGTATTGCCTTCGCGCCAGATCCAGTCGAACAGCACATCCACCGCCTGCGTGCTGGCCCCGGCGGCCAGGCACAGGCGCAGCGCGGCCAGCGGGTTGAACGGATGGGCGGGCGGGAAGCGCAGCGGCGTGCCTTCGGCCTGCGCCGTCCACAGCAGCTGCCGGTAGATGAAACGGCGCTTGGCCGGAATCTCGGCCGGGCCGAGGTTGCCCAGGTGGTGCAGCACCGCGCCGAAGGCGATCGGCACCGGCTGGATGGCTGCGAACTGCGGCAGCTGCTTGACCTTCTGCCAGTGCAGGTAGGAGTAGGGCGAGACGAAATCGAAGTACCAGCGCAGGGTCGGCATCGGCGGATTCCTCGTAGGTCAGGGCTGCGCGTTGTGCTGCAGGTAGCGGTCACGCAGTTCGGTCTGGCGCGAGCGCATCGGCATCGCGCGGCCGCCCAGCCAGACCTGTTCGGCATAGTGCGCCACATCCAGCGGGTCGCCTTCCCACAGCACCAGGTCGGCGCGCTTGCCCGGTTCGATGGTGCCGATCTGGTCGGCCACGCCCAGCACCTGTGCCGGCACCCGGGTCAACCCGGCCAGGCCATCGGCCCAGGGCAGGCCATTGGCCACTGCATTGCCGGCCAGCTGGCGCATCTTGCGCGCGTTGTGCGAGGCGTCGTCGCGCTGGGCGAAGCTGACCGGTACGCCCGCGCGCTGCAGGCGCGCGGCGTTTTCCAGGGTGGCGCCGATCTGGTCGAAGCTGGTGGGCAGGTTGCCCAGCGCATCGACGAACACCGGCACCTGTGCCGCCGCCAGTTCCGGGGCCATCTGCCAGGCCTCGGCGCCACCGGCGATGGCGATCTTCACCTTCTCGCGCGCAGCCCAGCGCAGCAGCTGGCGGATGTCGGCGGCACGGTCCACTTCCACCACGATGCGGCCCTGGCCGGCCAGATAGCGGGCCAGGGTGCGGCGGCCGGCGGGCGTCAGCAGCGCATGCGGTGAATCGGTGGCGACCTGGCCGTGCGCTTCGTCCACCATCTGCTGCAGCAGCATCCACTGCGCCGCGCGCGACTGCCCGGTCAGCTCAGACGCAGCCGCGCCCAGGCGCAGGAACAGCGCACGCGGGCCGATCGGGTCGGCACTGCCATCCAGGCGCATCACGCCGCCCTGGCCGGCCACGAAGCCACCGCCGGTGGCTGCGCCCAGCGCGGTGAAACCGATGCCATCCAGGCGCGCCACGGGAATCAGCACCGAGGCCGGGTTGTAGGCGAGGGTGACGTCGAATTCCGGGCGCAGCGGCTGCTCGCCGATCTTCAGCGTGCTGTCCACCGTGCTCGATTCACCGGAGACCTCTTCGATGCCGATCTCGGTGATGCCGCCGAACAGGGCCGGAGTGAGCGGGCGGCCGTTGGCCTCCACCACGGCCACGCCGCCCGGTGCCGCCAGGCCGGGGCCGACCGCGCGGATCATGCCGCCCTGCACCAGCACGTCGGTGTTCTGCAGGCTGCCGCGCGCGCTGGCGGTGTGCACCGTGGCGTTGCGGACCAGCAGGTCCTGCGCCGAAGCCGCGGTTGCCAGCAACAACAGTGCGACCACGGTAGCGCCGGGCCATGCTCGGCGGCTCTTCCTGACAGGCTTCGTCATCTGCGTGGAACGGCCCATCAGCGCACCTCCTGGCCAAGCTGGAAATCCGAACGCGGCGTCGCCGCCGGCGCAGCGCGGTCATACAGCCGCCGGCCATCGACGAAGACCTGCTCGGCCAGCGCATAGGAACTGAAGGGATTGCCGTTCCACACCACCACGTCGGCCATCTTGCCGGCCTCAAGGGTGCCGGTCTGGCCTTCGATGCCCAGCGCCTTGGCGGCGTTGGCGGTCGTCCAGATGATCGCGTGCTCCGGGGTGATGTCCGGCATGCGCGCGCGGCGTGCTGCGGCCATCACCTTGGCCGCTTCCTGGTTCAGGCGCTGGATGCCCTCGGGCGAATCGGAATGGACGATGGCGCAGCTGTTCTTCGGCCGGTCGACCAGCGCGATGTTCTCGGCGATGCCATCGAAGGCTTCCATCTTGAAGCCCCACCAGTCGGCCCAGAGCGCACCGCAGACGCCATCGGCGGCCAGCCGGTCGGACAGCTTGTAGGCTTCCACTCCGTGGTGGAAGGCGGCCACCTTGAAGCCGAATTCCTTGGCCAGGTCGAGCATGGTGGCCATCTCGTCGGCGCGGTAGCAGTGGATGTGCACGCGGATGTCGCCCTGGATGGCGCCGGCCAGCGTGTCCAGCTTGAGGTCGCGCTTGCCGCCGGCATCACCGGCGCTGTCGCCCTTGTCGCTGCCGAACCAGCCCTTGCGCTTGGCCGGCTTCGGGCTGTTCTTGGCGATGTAGTCGGCCGCGTCGATGAAGGCGGCGCGGTAGCCGGCCACGTTGCCCATGCGCGTGGCCGGGGCGGTGCCCTTGCCGCCGTAGACGCGCTTCGGGTTTTCGCCGCAGGCCATTTTCAGGCCCCACGGCGCGCCGGGGAATTTCATCGCCTGGTAGGTGGTGGCCGGCACGTTCTTCAGCACCACGCCGCGGCCGCCGACCAGGTTGGCCGAGCCGGGCAGCACCTGCATGCTGGTCACGCCACCGGCCAGGGCCGCGGTGAAGCCGGGGTCCTGCGGCCACACCGAGTGCTCGGCCCAGACATTGGCGGTGACCGGCGCGGTCATCTCGTTGCCGTCGCTGTGCGCGCTGACGCCCGGGCTCGGGTAGACGCCCAGGTGCGAATGCACGTCGATCAACCCGGGGGTCACCCACTTGCCCTGTGCATCGATGCGGGTGATGCCGGCATCGGCCTGCAGCTGCGGGCCGACGGCGACGATGCGGCCGTCGCGCAGCAGCACGTCGGCATGCTCCAGGCGCTGGCCGGTGCCGGTCAGCACGGTGGCGTTCTGGATCAGCACCGGGCCATCGGGATGGGCCTGGTAGGTGCTGGGGTAGGGGTCGGCGACGAAGCGCGACGCGCCCACCGCCGGTGCGGTGCTCAGTGAGGCCAACGCCAGGCCAAGCCCGGCGTGCAACAGCGTGGATGGCATGCAGATTCCCCTGGCAGGCGCGTGAATCCACCGACGCTATCCGGCGCCGGGGGCGGTTGCCAAGTGACGTTGGGCAGGGGCGGATGTAGGAATTTCCCTATACAAAAATTGTGAACGAATCATTAATTTTTGGTGACACCTGCGGTGTTCGAACGCAGCAGCGTGTGGCTCTCCCCTTGCTGGCGGCCCTGTGCCAACGCGCATGGCTGGCATCGCACTTCCCATGGAATTCAAGGACGTACCTGTTGATGAGCGTTTCCACGTCGTACCGTACCGCCGCTGCGCGCCGCGCCTTCCTGCCCTCGCCGCTGGCTTCGGCCATTGTCGGCTCGCTGCTGGTGGCCGCCTCGCTGCCGGCCCTGGCCAAGGGCAGCAGTGACGAGCTGTCGCGTTATCAGTTCCAGCGCAGCCTGCAGGCCGCCTTCGCCGCACCGGCGCTGGTCACCACCGCCACCCCGTCGCGTGCGTTTGCCACGACCGCCGATGATGAAGCCGCTGAGCCGGTCATGGGCAAGGCCGGTGATGCCGCCAGCTGGCGCACCACCGAATTCAACAACGACTGGGGCCTGGGCGCGATCAATGCCGATGCCGCCTATGCGCGCGGCCTGACCGGCAAGGGCATCCGCCTGGGCGTGTTCGATAGCGGCACCGGCCTTGAGCACGACGAGTTCGCCGGCAAGGACCACCGCAGCATCCACTTGGCTGACGTGCTGGCCGACGGCAGCCTGTGCAGCCGCGAAGTGCTGGACGGCCCGGATGCCTGCTTCGTCAGCGATGGCGACCAGGTCGCGGTGTCCTACCAGCTGATCGACCCGGACTGGGAGCAGCTGCTCAACAACAACGGCTTCTACGAAGGCCTGAGCTACAACCTGCACGGCACCCACGTGTCGGGCACCATCGCCGCCAACCGCGATGGCAACGGCACCCATGGCGTGGCCTTCGGTGCCGACCTGAGCGTGGCCCGCCTGTTCTCCAACAGCGTCACCTACCTTTCGGTGGTGCGCATCGGCAACAGCCTGTACCTGGACGAACAGACCGTGGCCGCGATCTCGGCCGCCGATTCGATCTATCCGCAGCTGTACGCGCAGATGAACGAACAGGGCGTGCGTGCGATCAACCACAGCTGGGGCCTGGCCAACGAGCCGGAGACCGCTGAAGACCTGGATTTCTACCAGTCGCACCCGGTGTTTGCCGAAAGCCTGGCAGCGATGGCCGAAGGTTCGCGCAGCAGCGGCCTGATCCAGGTCTGGGCAGCCGGCAACACCAATGCCGTCAATCCTTCGCCCGAAGAAGCGCCGATCGCCGGCATGTTCGCTTCGCTGCCGCGCGCCATCGCCGATATCGAGCCGTACTGGCTGGCCGTGGTCAACGTCAATGAAGACCTGGAACTGAGCAACCGCTCGATGCGTTGCGGCCTGGCCGCCAACTGGTGCCTGGCGGCACCGGGTTCGAACATCACCTCCACCGTGTACGGCGACGATTCGGTGCTGGAAGGCGACCTGTACGACGACAACGGCAACCTGGTGCTGGAAGTCCTGAACCAGGATCCGACCTCGGCCTACGCTGACATGAGCGGCACCTCGATGGCGGCCCCGCACGTGACCGGCGCACTGGGCCTGCTGTTCGAGCGCTTCCCGTACCTGGACAGCGCGCAGGTGCGCGACGTGCTGCTGACCACCGCCACCGATCTCGGTGCCGAGGGCGTGGACGATGTCTACGGCTGGGGCCTGATGGACCTGGCCAAGGCGGTCGAGGGCTATGGCTCGCTGCGCGTGGACACCGACGTGGTGATGAACCAGAAGGCCGGTGGCCTGAAGGTGTGGGAAGGCGATGCTTGGGACGACTGGACCAATGACATCGGCGGCCCGGGCAAGCTGACCAAGAGCGGCATCGGCTGGCTGCGCCTGAGCGGCGACAACAGCTTCAACGGCGCCGTGGTGCGCGAAGGCGTGCTGGAACTGGACGGCGTCAATACGCTGACCAGCGCCGTCGAGGTGAACGGTGGCAGCCTGCTGCTCAACGGCACCCTGAAGAACACCGCGCTGAACACCAGCGCAGGTCTCGGCGTCGTCAGCAGCACCGGTGTGCTGGACGGCTCGGATCTGAGCGTGTCCGGCGGCGTGGTCTCGTTCAACGGCGTGCAGACTGGTGGCCAGACCTTCGTCGGCGCCAAGGGCACGCTGAAGGGCGTGGGCGAGCTGGGCGACACCACCGTGTCCGGCATCATCGCGCCGGGCAACTCGATCGGCACGCTGACCATCAACGGTGATTACGTGCAGACCGCCAGCGGTGTCTACCAGGCCGAACTGGCCCCGGGCGGCCGCAGCGACCTGCTGCACGTCACCGGCACCGCCACCCTCGGCGGCTCGCTGGTGGCACTGCCGGAAGCGGGCACCTACTACCTGGGCGAGCAGTTCAACTTCCTGCAGGCCGATGGCGGCACGATCGGCCAGTTCGCCACCACCGACTTCAGCGCGTTCTCTCCCTTCATGAAGTTCAGCCTGGTCTACGGCGCTGCCGGCGCCCGGATCGAGGTGGCCCGCGGCAATGCACTGGCCAGCGCCGCCACCACCGCCAACCAGCGGGCCGTGGCCGGCGTGGCCGATACCCTGGCGGTCGGCCAGGGCCTGCCGCGTCCGCTGACCCTGCTGTTCCCGGAACAGGTGGGTGCGGCGCTGGACGGCCTGAGCGGCGAGCTGCACGCAGCCACCGCGGCAGCGCTGGTGGAAAGCAGCCGCAACGTGCGTGATGCCGCGCTGTCGCGCCGTGCCGGTGCCACGGCACCGGGCGCCAGCGATGCCGATGCAACCGGCGTCTGGGTCCAGGCCATTGGTGGCAGCACCACCCTGGACGGCAACGCCAACACCGCCCGCACCCAGGCCAACAACAACGGCCTGCTGGTCGGCGTGGACCGCGAGTTCGGCGGCTGGCAGGTGGGCGTGCTGGCCGGTACCGGCCGTACCGACGTGAAGCAGCAGCAGGGCCGTCGTGCGCGCTCGAAGATCGACAACACCCACTTCGGCGCGTACGCCAGCCACAACTGGGGCGGGTTCGGCCTGCGTGGCGGCCTGGCGGTGAGCAACCACGATGTGGACAGCACCCGCGAACTGGCGTTCTCCGGGTACAGCGACACGCTGACCGCCCGCTACGACGCCCGTACCCGCCAGGCGTTCATCGAAGCGGCCTACCGCTTCGGTGGCCGTGAAGCCGGCCTGGAGCCGTACCTGCAGGTGGCCCGCGTGGAAGTGGACACCAAGCACATCGACGAGCGTGGCGGTGCCGCCGCCCTGCAGGGCCGGGTCGACGATGCCCGCACCACCATGGCCACGGCCGGTGTGCGCTTCGACAAGGGCCTGAAGGCCTCGTTCCAGCAGGACAGCTGGCTGCACGTGACCGGTGGGGTGGGCTACCGCCGGGCCAGCGGCGACCGTGACCCGTCGGCAACGCTGGCCTTCGCCAGCGGCAGCGACGCGTTCGTGGTCAGCGGTGCGCCGATCGCCGACAGTGCAGTGGTGGCCGAGCTGGGCCTGTCGGCCTGGCTGACCGAACGCCAGCAGCTGGAACTGGGCTACAGCGGCCAGTACGGTGATGAGAGCCGTGACCACGGTGCCAACCTGCGCTGGTCGGTGCGCTTCTAAGCGCCCGGCGAGGCAGTAACGGTTCCCGGGCAGCACGTGCCGGGAACCCCCAGGAGGGCGGCCGCAGGGCCGCCCTTCTTTGTTGCCGGGCCAGGTGAAGGCTGGCGGGCACGCGCCTACAATAGCGGCCCCACGCCGTAGCGGATGCGCCATGAAGAGCAAGCAGGAAATCGTCGACAACTGGTTGCCACGCTATACCGGCGTGCCCCTGGACCAGTTCGGCCAGCACATCCTGCTGACCAACTTCGGCGGCTACCTGCATACCTTCGCCGAGCTGACCGGGGCGCCCATCGTCGGCCTGGACCGGCCGATGGCCAGCGCCACCTTCGACGGCATCACCATGATCAACTTCGGCATGGGCAGCCCCAATGCCGCCATCATCATGGACCTGCTGTCGGCGGTGATGCCCAAGGCCGTGCTGTTCCTGGGCAAGTGCGGGGGGCTCAAGCGCAAGAACCAGCTGGGCGACCTGGTGCTGCCGATCGCCGCCATCCGCGGAGAGGGCACCTCGGGCGACTACCTGCCGCCGGAAGTGCCGGCGCTGCCGGCCTTCGCCCTGCAGCGGGCGGTGTCCACGATGATCCGCGACCTCGGCCACGACTACTGGACCGGCACGGTCTACACGACCAACCGCCGGGTCTGGGAGCATGATGAGGCCTTCAAGGAGCGGCTGCGGGCGATGCGCTGCATGGCCATCGACATGGAAACGGCCACGGTGTTCGCCGCCGGCTTTGCCAACCACATCCCCAGCGGGGCGCTGCTGCTGGTGTCCGACCAGCCGATGATCCCCGACGGGGTCAAGACCGAGGCCTCCGATGCCAAGGTCAGCTCCCAGTTCGTGGAAAACCATATCCAGATCGGTATCGAGGCGCTTAAGCTTATCCGGCGCAACGGCAAGTCGGTCCGCCACCTGCGCTTTGACGAATGATGATGATGGTCTGGCGCCGCGCGCTGGCCCTGGAGAGCAGGTGATGGACGTTGCCGCGCAAGTGGTGGAATTCTGGAGCGAGGCGGGCCCGACGAAGTGGTTCGCCCGCGATGACGCGTTCGACGCGCGGTTCCGCGAGCGGTTCCTGGAGGAGCACTACGCGGCGGCGTCGCGTGGGCGCGAACACTGGCTGGGCAGTTCCGAGGGCGCGCTGGCGCTGATGCTGCTGTTGGACCAGTTCCCGCGCAACTGCTTCCGCGGTACCGCCCATTCCTTCGCCACCGATGGCCTGGCCCGGCATTACGCCATGCGCGCCATCGAGGAAGGCCTGGACCTGCAGCTGGTGCCCAAGCTGCGTGCTTTCATCTACCTGCCGTTCGAGCATTCCGAAGATCCGTTCGACCAGGATCGTTCGGTGGCCATGTTCGACGTGCTGGGCGACAAGGAATACCTGCAGTACGCCGAAGTCCACCGCGACGTCATCCGCCGCTTCGGCCGCTTCCCGCACCGCAACGCCGTGCTGGGCCGCATGCCCAGTCCGGAAGAACTGGATTTCCTCGCCGAAGGCGGCTTCGCCGGTTGACCGTCGCCTGGGTGCGCAACGAAAAAACGCCGGCGGATGCCGGCGTTTTTCGTGGTGGGGTCAGAGCCCTTTCCTGCGGAAAGGGATCCGACCCCGGGCGTTGCTGACCCGCTGGCGGCCGATCAGTACTTCGGCACGCCGTTGTCCACTTCGTCCGACCAGGCGTCGATGCCGCCGGTGACGTTGAACACCTTGGTGAAGCCCAGGGTGCGGAACTGCTCGGCAGCCTGCGCGCTGCGGCCACCGTGGTGGCACAGGAAGGCCAACGGCGTGTCCTTGGGCAGGCCTTCCAGCTCGGCGCGGCCGTTGCCGTCGAAGCTCTTGAACGGCACACCGACCGCGGCGATGGCGCGTTCGTCGGCCGGGCGCACGTCGACCAGGGTCACGTTGCCTGCACGCACCAGGTCGTCGGCGTCACGCACGCTGATTTCCTGCACCGGCTTGGGCGCGTTCGGGTTGTCGATGGCCAGGCCCTTGCCGCGGATGTCATCGACCCAGTCGATGGTGATGCCGTCGGCGCGGCGCGCGCTGGACAGGTCGAACTGCACGCGCAGGCCGTTGGATTCGGCGGCGATCGCGCTGTCATCGTGCGGGGCCAGCTGGAAGTTCGGCTGGAAGCGCGCATCGATGGTCAGCTGCAGCGAAGCGCCCGGGGCATCGGCCAGCGCGCCCTTCAGCATTTCCACCGCGGCCGGGGTGACGGTGATGCGCGGCGGGGTGCGGTCCGGTGCGGCCAGGCCGAGCACGGTGCTCAGTTCGCCGCTGGCGGCCATCTGCAGGATGATGTCGCTGCCACCGACCAGTTCGCCGTCGATGTACAGCTGCGGGATGGTCGGCCAGTCGCCATAGGCCTTGATGCCTTCACGGATTTCCTGGTCGGCCAGCACGTTGACGTGGGCGAAATCGACGCCCAGGTCCTGCAGGGCGCCCACGGCCTTGGCCGAGAAGCCGCACTGCGGCATCGACGGCTGGCCCTTCATGAACAGCACGACGCGGTTGTCGTTGAGGAGGGATTCGATGCGCGAACGCAGGGCGGGATCGAGGGACATGGGCAGTCTAGGGTCCGTAAATTCGAATCACCCATTCTACGCCCCATGGCATCATGGGGCATGACCAACGCAGGAACATTGCATCGCATCCCGACCCGGCCGTGGCGCTGGCTGCCCTGGCTGGTGGCGTCGCAGGTAGCGGTGATCCTGGTCTGGGTGCTCGCCGGCTGGCACTGGGGGCTGCCGCTGATGGTGGCCAGCCACGCACTGTTCATGGTGCCGGTATTCCTGCCCAACAGCCGCTTCTACACGCCGGTGCTGGACCGCCTGCCCGATGCGGGCGACAGCGTCTGGCTGACCATCGACGATGGCCCCAGCGAGGAGACCCCGGCACTGCTGGATCTGCTCGACCGGCACCAGGCGAAGGCGACCTTCTTCCTGGTCGGCGAGCGCGCACTGGCGCATCCGGTCCTGGTGGAAGAGATCCTGCGTCGCGGCCACGACCTCGGCAACCACAGCCATACCCATCCGCAGACCCGCTTCTGGCGGCTGGGCCCGTCGGCGATGCGTGCCGAGATCGAAGGCTGCCACCAGGCCCTGCAGGCGGTCAGCGGCCGCCCGACGCGCTGGTACCGCTCTGTGGTGGGCATGACCAACCCGTTCGTGGCGCCGGTGCTGGCCGCGCTGGGCCTGGTGCGGGTGGGCTGGACCGCGCGTGGCTATGACGGCGTGGGCTGCACGCCCGACGGCGTGATGGCGCGCCTGCTGCCGGACCTGCAGCCCGGTGCCATCGTGCTGCTGCATGAAGGTGCCGCACATGGCCACAACCTGGCCATCATCGAGCGCGTGCTGCAGGTGCTGGACCAGCGCGGGCTGAAGGCGCGGCTGCCGTCGCTGTAGCTTGGTAGCGCCGGGGCCATGCCCGGGCGCGTCGGGGGGGGTTCCCCCCCGCCGCGCCCGCGGGTCCCCCGACCCCGCGCGACCCCCCGGCCCCCGGATGAAGCGGGGGGGCCCCACCCGCC
>NZ_JBRRCR010000108.1:0-11480 GCF_056759115.1 Stenotrophomonas sp. STEN087
GTCCATCTCCTTTTGTTGCCTAATTGGTTTTTTCCCCGTTTGCCCGGGGGGCCTGGGGGGGGGTCCCTTTGCCCAAGAAATGGGCTCTGACCCCGATCCCGGGAAGGTTTACCGCGGCTTCGCCGGCGGCGGATTCTCCCGCACCCATTCCTTGCGCTGTTCCGGCGTCATGTCCGTCCAGCGCTCGCGCAGTGCATCGCGCTGGGCCGGGCTCAGCGTGCGCATCTGGCCGAACAGCGCGCGCGCCTGCTCACGCTGCTCCGGGCTCATGTGCTCGAAGCGGCGCAGGCCGCGGCGGGCCTTGTCGCGTTCTTCCGGGCTCATCGACTGCCAGCGCTGGCCGTGCGAGAGCATGCGCTGGCGCTGGCCGGCATCGGCGCCGTTCCAGCGGTCACGCAGCGGCGCCAGCAGCGCTTCGCGCTGGGCCGGGCTGAGCTGTTCCCAGTTCGGCAGCGCGGCGCTCGCGGCGGGCGCAGGCGCAGGCGCAGTCGTCTGTGCCAGCAGCGGCGCGGCCGGCAGCAGGATCAGGGCGAACAGCAGGGGCAGGGTGGGGCGTCGCATCATGGTTCTCACTCCATCGCCAGGTCGGTGTCGCCCAGCCACAGGTACATGTCGGGATTCTCGTCGTACAGCGCGCTGTTGTCTTCCACCGCGGCCACCGTCGGTGCCGGGGCCGGGCCGGTGAACTGCACGCCGATGCCCAGAGCCATCACCAGCGAACAGGCACTGGCCAGCCACCAGCGCCAGCGGCCCCGGTGCGCCGCATGCGCGCCATGGCGGGCCTGGCGCAGGCGCGCCAGGGTGGCCGGCGACAGCGACTGCAGCGACTGCGCGTGCAGGCTGCGCAGGGCGTCATCGGAAGGCAGAGAGCGGTTCACGGGTGGTTCTCCAGGTAATCCTGCAGCGCCTGTCGGGCGCGTGCCAGATGGGTCTTTACCGCGCCTTCGCTGCAGCCCATGGCGCGGGCGGTGGTGGCCCCGTCCAGGTCCTGCAGCACGCGCAGGGTGAAGGCTTCGCGCTGGCGGGCGGGCAGGGTGCGCAGCGCCTGCACCAGCTGCTGGTACTGCTGGCGCTGCTCGTGCGCCTGCGCCGGGTCCGGGCCGGGGTCGGCCCAGTCGATGTCGGCACCGTCGGCATCGTGGTTGTCGCGCCAGAACGGCAGGCGGAAGCGGCGCCGGCGCTGCAGGTCGATCACCCGCCTGCGCAGGATGCTCCAGAACAGCGGCGCCCATTCGGCGGCCGGCTTGTCGGCGTAGTCCAGCATGCGCAGCAGGGCATCCTGTACCGCGTCCAGCGCATCCTCGCGCTGGCGCAGGCCGGCCTCGGCGAAGCGGAAGGCGCGCGGGCCGACGCTGGCCAGGAACGCGTCCAGCGATGCCGGCAGGGCATCGGCGTCAGCGGTCGGGGGGAGGGGGCTGCTCACCAGCACAGGGTACGGTTCCTCGCTCGGGGTCACCATCGACAACGCGTGAGCGCGGCTTTGGTTGACCGGAGTACGCGTCGGGTTCAGCCCGTGGTTATGATGGGGCGACGAAGACAGAGCGGGAGGCGTTGCCGATGAGTGACGGGTTCGTGGCGCTGTACATCTTCATGCTGGCCGCAATCGCGGGCCACGTGATCATTTCGCGGGTGCCGGTCATCCTGCATACCCCGCTGATGTCGGGTTCCAACTTCATCCACGGCATCGTGCTGATCGGCGCGATGGTGGTGCTGGGCCACGCGCAGACACCGCTGGAGAAAGCCCTGGGCTTCCTCGCCGTGGTGCTGGGCGCCGGCAACGCCGCCGGTGGCTACGTGGTCACCGCGCGCATGCTGGAAATGTTCAAGCCGAGCGCACCCAAGGGTGGCAAGGACGAACCGAAGGAGCCGCAGGCTTGAACATCAGCACCGTCGAACTGCTCGATTGGCTGGTCAAGGCCAGCTACCTGGTGGCCGCCACCCTGTTCCTGCTCGGCCTGCAGCGCATGGCCTCGCCGCTGACCGCGCGCAGCGGCATCCGCTGGGCCGGGCTGGGCATGCTGCTGGCCACCGTGGCCACCTTCTTCCTGCCCGAACTGCACAACGTGCCGCTGATCCTGGTGGCGCTGCTGCTGGGCGCCAGCCTGGCCTGGTGGTCGGCCGGCAAGGTCGCCATCACCGACATGCCGCAGATGGTGGCGCTCTACAACGGCATGGGCGGTGGCTCGGCCGCGGCCATCGGCGCGGTGGAACTGCTGCGCTATGCGTTCCTGGCCAACCGCGATACCAGCCACTGGAGCGCGCAGGCGCTGGCCGACCTGGCCGCGCGCCAGCCCTCGGCCACCATGCTGCTGCTGGCGGTGGTCGGCGCGGCCATCGGCGCGGTGTCGCTGTCCGGTTCGGTCATCGCCTGGGCCAAGCTCGACGGGCGCCTGGACAAGCGCGTCACCTGGCCCGGCCAGCAGGCGCTGAACCTGCTGGTGGCGCTGGCCGTGGTGGTGCTGGCGATCATCGCCGCCAGCACGCTCAGCACCTGGTCCATCGTCGCCTTCTTCGTGCTGGCGCTGGCCCTGGGCGTGCTGATGACTCTGCCCATCGGCGGCGCCGACATGCCGGTGGTGATCTCGCTGTACAACGCCTTCACCGGCCTGGCCGTGTCCTTCGAAGGCTACGTGCTGGGCAACGAGGCGCTGATCATCGCCGGCATGATGGTCGGCGCGGCTGGCATCCTGCTGACGCGGCTGATGGCCAAGGCGATGAACCGGCCGATCAGCAACGTGCTGTTCTCCAACTTCGGCGCTGGCGCCGGTGGCGAAGCGCAGGCGATCACCGGCTCGCAGAAGCCGATCGAAGCGGCCGACGTGGCGGCGATGATGGCCTTCGCCGAGCGCGTGGTGATCGTGCCCGGCTACGGCATGGCCGTGGCCCAGGCCCAGCACAAGATCTGGGAGCTGGCGCAGCGTCTGGGCCAGCGCGGGGTGAAGGTGAAGTTCGCCATCCACCCGGTGGCGGGTCGCATGCCCGGGCACATGAACGTGCTGCTGGCCGAAGCGGGTGTGCCCTACGACCTGATCGCCGACATGGACGACATCAACCCCGAGTTCGCCAACACCGACGTGGTACTGGTGATCGGTGCCAACGACGTGGTCAACCCGGTGGCACGCACCGACCCGGCCAGCCCGATCTACGGCATGCCGGTGCTGGACGTGGTCAACGCCCGCAACGTGGTGGTGATCAAGCGCGGCAAGGGCACCGGCTTTGCCGGCATCGAGAATGCGCTGTTCTATGCCGACAACACCCGCATGCTGTACGGCGATGGCGCCGAGGCCGCGGCCTCGCTGGTGAGCGAACTGAAGGCGCTCGACGGCGGGCATTGAGGAGCGGGGTCGGATCCCTTTCCGCAGGAAAGGGCTCTGACCCCAGATCCCGAACGTGGGTCAGAGCCCTTTCCTGCGGAAAGGGATCCGACCCCATGTGATGTGGATCAGCGCGCCAGCCAGGCGCCGACGACCACGGCCACGGCCAGCCAGATCCATTCAACCGCGCCGTTGGCCAGGCTGGTCAGGGTCCAGGCCAGGTGCGGGCCCATCCGCAGCGCGGCATCCATCGGGTTCAGGCCGATCGAACCGCCCATCCAGGCGCTGGCGATGCACCAGTAGGCCACCGCGCTCACCAGCACCGTGCCCAGCACCACCAGCGCGATGCGCAGGCGGCCCGGGCCCAGCGTGCCCAGGCGCAGCATGAACGTGAGTTCCAGGGCGGTCAGCACCGCCATCCAGCCGACCTGGCGACCGGTCATCAGGGCCAGCAGCACCCAGACCATCGGAGCGACAACCAGGCCCAGCAGCAACATGAAGGGCCAAAGCCAGGTGACGGTCCTGGCACGCGCGGCATTGGAGGACATCGAAGCTTCCTGAAGGACACCCACAGGATACTGTGGTTTGCCGCAGTGCACCGGCGGGGGCAGGGCGGCTGGGCTAGAATGCCGTCTTGCGTGGCTTCGGCCGCGGCCCCATATCGGTCCCCATGTATTCCCGTAGCAGCGAACCTGTCCACTTCGAACGCGATTGCGAGGCCGTGATGGTCCCGCAGGGCGACACCGTGACCCTGCCCGCCGGCAGCTATGGCTATATCACCCAGGCATTGGGCGGCAGCTATTCGGTGTTCGTCGAAGGCAACCTGTTCCGCATCGCCGGCAAGGACGGCGACGCCATCGGCAAGGAGGCCCCGGCGCCGCTGGAACTGCCCGCCGACGCCACCGATGAACAGGTGGAACAGCTGGTGTGGCAGCAGCTTCGCACCTGCTTCGACCCGGAAATTCCGGTCAACATCGTCGAACTGGGCCTGGTCTATGAAGTCGAGATCAAGCATCTGGACGAGGGCCAGCGCGAGATCGACGTGAAGATGACCCTGACCGCGCCCGGCTGCGGCATGGGCGACATCCTCGTCGACGACGTGCGCAGCAAGCTCGAGATGGTCCCGACCGTGGCCCAGGCCGATGTCGAACTGGTGTTCGACCCGCCGTGGAACCAGCACATGATGTCCGAGGCCGCCCGGCTCGAAACCGGCATGCTTTGACCCACGGCCCGCCGCATGGCGGGTCCGGCACTACCCGCAACCAGAACAGGAATCCTCCGGTGTCCCAGTCCATTCCCAGCTTCGCCGTCACCCGTTCGGACCACCCGCGCAGCGCTGAAGAGCGCGCCCAGATCCTGAAGAAGCCGGGCTTCGGCCTGCACTTCACCGATCACATGGTGGAAGTGCGCTGGGACAAGGACACCGGCTGGCACAACGCCAACGTGCGTGCCTATGGTCCGCTGCAGCTGGACCCGGCCGCGGCCGTCCTGCACTACGGCCAGGAAATCTTCGAAGGCATCAAGGCCTACCGCCACGCCGATGGTTCGATCTGGACCTTCCGCCCGGATGCCAACGGCCGCCGCCTGCAGCGTTCGGCGCAGCGCCTGGCGCTGCCGGAACTGCCGGTGGAGATCTTCGTCGAATCGCTGAAGCAGCTGATCGCGCTGGACAGCGCCTGGGTGCCGTCGGCCGATGAGTCCAGCCTGTACTTCCGTCCGTTCATGATCGGCGACGAAGCCTTCCTCGGCGTGCGCGGCGCGCACAAGGCCGGCTACTACGTCATCGCCAGCCCGGCCGGCCCGTACTTCGCCAAGGGCGTCGCCCCGGTGTCGATCTGGCTGTCCACCGAATACGCGCGTGCCGCCAAGGGCGGCACCGGCGCGGCCAAGTGCGGTGGCAACTACGCCGCCTCGCTGCTGCCGCAGCAGAAGGCGCAGGCACAGGGCTGCTCGCAGGTGCTGTTCCTGGATCCGGTCGAAGGCAAGTACCTGGAAGAACTGGGCGGCATGAACGTCTTCCTGGTCTACAAGGACGGCACCCTGGTCACCCCGGAACTGTCCGGCAGCATCCTCGAGGGCATCACCCGCGAGAGCATCCTGCAGCTGGCCCGCGACCGCGGCATGAAGGTCGAAGAGCGCAAGGTCACCATCGACGAGTGGAAGAACGGCGTGGCCTCCGGTGACATCGCCGAAGTGTTCGCCTGCGGTACCGCCGCGGTGGTCACTCCGATCGGCCAGCTCAAGGGCGAAGGCTTCTCGGTGGGCGACATCAACGCCCCGGCCGGCGAAGTGACCATGTCACTGCGCAAGGAACTGACCGACATCCAGTACGGCCGCCAGCCGGACCGCCACAACTGGCTGGTCAAGCTGGGCTGATCGCCCGCACCAGGTCTTACGCTCCCTGTAGAGTCGAGCCATGCTCGACTGCAATACCCGGAAAGCCCGTCCCCGCGACGGGCTTTCTGCGTTTCAGCAACCATCTCCGGCAGGCTGCCTGCCGATGTCGGCAAAGACATGGGTGGACGCTCAAAGTCCTGTTCATGTCTGTCGAGGTGACGTGAAAGTTCCTTCACCTTCACAAACCCTACACCCAAAACGTCTCAGATCAGACATTTCACGTTACTGAAAAGACGCTGAAAATCTTGTGGAGTCCGTTTCAGGTCATTAGCGTCAACAGTACGGCGGGTCGCAGGGGAATCCGCTGACTGACCGGACTTCGAGCCATGCGTGCACACCTCCATCGCGCGCTCGGGCCGGTGCTTCTGCCGATTCCGGCATTCACACCACTAGAAAGGGAAATTCCGATGTCCCAGGTTTCGCAACCGCGCCTGCGCAAGTCGTGGGTGGTTCTCAGTGCTTCCGTCGTCACCTCCCTGCTGCTGGCCGCCCCGGCCTTCGCTGGCGATGTCCAGCTCAGCGGGTTGAAGTCCGCGCCGGTGCACCAGCAGTTCATCGTCAAGTTCAAGGACGGCAACCAGCTGGTGGCCAACACCACCGCACTGGCCTCGTCGCTGAAGACCGCCGCCGCCGGCCTGCCCAGCGCCCAGGGTCGCGCCCTCGGCCTGCAGCAGGTCCGCCGCCTGGCCACCGGTCCGAGTGTGGTGCGCTCCGACCGCGCGCTGGACCAGGCCGAATCCGAGCTGCTGATGCGCAAGCTCGCCGCTGATCCGAACGTCGAGTACGTGGAAGTCGACCAGATCATGCGTGCCACGCTGACCCCCAACGACGCCCGCCTCAGCGAGCAGTGGGGCTTCGGCACCTCCAACGCCTCGATCAACGTGCGCCCGGCCTGGGACAAGGCCACCGGCACCGGCGTGGTCGTGGCCGTCATCGATACCGGCATCACCAGCCACCCGGACCTGAACGCCAACATCCTGCCCGGCTACGACTTCATCAGCGATGCCGCGATGGCACGCGATGGCGGTGGCCGCGACAACAACCCGAACGACGAAGGTGACTGGTACGCCGCCAACGAGTGCGGCGCCGGCTACCCCGCGTCCGACTCCAGCTGGCACGGTACCCACGTGGCCGGCACCATCGCCGCGGTGACCAACAACAGCACCGGCGTGGCCGGTACTGCCTTCAACGCCAAGGTCGTGCCGGTGCGCGTGCTCGGCAAGTGCGGCGGCTACACCTCCGACATCGTCGATGCCATCACCTGGGCCTCGGGTGGCACGGTCAGCGGCGTGCCGGCCAATGCCAACCCGGCCGAGGTCATCAACATGTCGCTCGGTGGCGGCGGCACCTGTTCGACCACCTACCAGAACGCCATCAACGGCGCGGTCGGCCGTGGCACCACCGTGGTGGTGGCCGCCGGCAACGAGTCGTCCAATGTCTCCACCTCGGTACCGGCCAATTGCGCCAACGTCGTGGCGGTCGCTGCGGTGACCTCGGCCGGCGCCAAGGCCAGCTTCTCCAACTACGGCACCGGCATCGACATCTCCGCGCCGGGCGCGAACATTCTCTCGACCCTCAACACCGGCACCACGGTGCCGGCCAGCGCGACCTACGCGTCCTACAACGGCACCTCGATGGCGGCACCGCACGTGGCCGGCGTCGTGGCGTTGATGCAGTCGGTGGCGCCCTCGCCGCTGAGCCCGGCGCAGGTGGAAAGCATCATCAAGAGCACTGCGCGTGCACTGCCGGGCGCCTGCTCGGGCGGCTGCGGCGCGGGCATCATCGATGCCGATGCGGCGGTCACCGCGGCCATCAACGGCACCGGCGGCGGCACCAACCCGAACCCGGGTGGCACGGTGCTGCAGAACAACGTCCCGGTGACCGGCCTGGGCGCGGCCAGCGGTGCCTCGCTCAGCTACACGGTGCAGGTGCCGGCCGGCCGTTCACAGCTGCGCGTGGCGATCAGTGGCGGCAGCGGTGATGCCGACCTGTACGTGCGCCAGGGCAGCGCCCCGACCGACACGACCTACACCTGCCGCCCGTACCTGAGCGGCAACAACGAAACCTGCACCATCAACAACCCCGCCGCCGGCACCTGGCACGTCCGGGTGAAGGGGTACAGCACCTTCTCGGGCGTCAGCCTCAACGCCCAGTACTGAGCCCAAGTCCCTCTCCAAGGGCACGCCCCGGCTTCGGCCGGGGTGTTTTTTTGGCACTACGGGTTCTTCAGACCGACTCGAAGCGGTTCGCCGCCACGTTCTTGCGCACGTGCTGCGGGTCGAAGATGCGGCCGTTCATCGCGATGTACACGCCGGTGGGCAGCGACTGCACTGCACCGATCGCACAGCCGATGTTGAACTCCGCATCCGAACCACGGAAGCGGGCCGGGCTCAGCGCACCGGTCATCACGATGGTCTTGTCCGGGATCGTCGCCAGCACCTGGCCGGTCTGCACCATCGAATCGGTGCCGTGGGTAACCAGCACGTGGCGGGTCGCCTGCGCGGCGATGGTCGCGCGGATCAGCTCGCGGTCGTCATCGTTGATGTGCAGCGAATCCTTGCGCAGGATCGGAATGACGTTGAAGCGGAAGGTCACCCCCAGCTCCCGCAGGATCATGCCGATCTGCGGATCACCGATCTGGTAGTCCGACTTGTCGTCGAAGTAGATCTTGTCGATCGTGCCACCGGTGGTGACGACCAGGAGCTCTTCCATCATGTGCATGCGCGAAACCAGGACAGGTACAGCGGCGCGGGGCCGGGAACACAGATGATAAGGCCCGGCGGCCGCAGCGTCAGCGTCGCTTGCTGAAGCGGGCGCGCAGCCCTGGCAGGCTGGCGGCGAAGATCACCAGCAGGGCCAGGCCGATCTCGATCAGCGCCAGCCAGCGGGTCTCGGGGTGGCTCCAGGCGCTCATCACCCCGTGGCTGAACCAGCCCAGGGCCAGCACCGAGGCCCAGAACCCGGCCTTGCGCCAGCCCAGGCGCAGGGCGATGGCCAGCGCCAGCGGCGGCGCGGTGAACACCAGCTGGGTGGCCAGCCAGTGCTTGTCATTGATGAACCAGCCTACGTACAGCGCCGCCAGCCCCAGCAGGGCGAGCAGCAGGACCGTGCGCGGCGCGGTGTTCATCGGGCCAGCCGCTGTGCGAAGTCGGCCACACGGCGGCCCAGCGCGCGGGCCAGCACGGCCTCGTCGTCGGTCGGCTGCGGGTCGTCGGCGGCACCGGCCACGTGGCTGGCGCCATACGGCGTACCGCCGCTGGTGGTGTGGCTCAGCGCCGGCTCGGTGAAGGGGATGCCGACGATCAGGCAGCCGTGGTGCAGCAGCGGCACCTGCATCGACAGCAGCGTCGATTCCTGGCCGCCGTGCATCGAGGCGGTGGAGGTGAACACGCCGGCCGGCTTGCCGGCGAGGGTGCCATTGACCCACTCGGCGCCCAGCCCATCGAGGAAATGCTTGACCGGCGCGGCCATGTTGCCGAAGCGGGTGGGGCTGCCCAGCAGCACGCCCTGGCACTCGGCCAGGTCCTGCACGTTCACGTAGGGCGCGCCGTCATCGGGTACCGGCGGCTGCGCGGTCTGGGTCACCGCGGCCACCGGCGGCACCGTGCGCAGGCGCGCGGTCATGCCCGGCACCTCGCCGATGCCCCGCGCGATCTGGCGCGCCAGCCGTGCCACCGAACCGCCCCGGCTGTAGTACAGCACCAGAATCTCGCCCATCGCGTGCAGGTCTCCTCATCGTGTGGATGCCAGTATGGCTATCCTGCATCGATTCCGCATCGGGTACCCTTGCGCCGATGGAACCTCTGGATACGCTCAACCTGTGGATGGAGCGCGCGCGGGATCGCGCACGGGCCGCCAGCTTCGGCCGCTTCCTGTGGCGCCGCTTCCTCGACGACCGCCTGTTCCAGGCAGCGGCGGCGCTGGCCTACACCACCGTGTTCGCGCTGGTGCCGCTGGCGATCGTGGTGTTCGGGGTGCTGTCGGCGTTCCCGGTGTTCGACCGCTGGAGCGACCAGCTCAGCGACTACGTGTTCTCCAACTTCGTGCCCAGCGCCGCGCGCGCGGCCGAAGGCTACCTGCGGCAGTTCTCGGCCAGTGCCGGCCAGCTCACCGCCGCCGGCTTCATTGCCCTGGTCGTCTCGCTGCTGATCACCCTCAACAGCGTCGAGGAAACCTTCAACCAGATCTGGCGCGTGGGCAGCACACGGCCCAAGCTGACCCGCTTCCTCGTCTACTGGACCGTGCTGACCCTCGGCGCGATGCTCGCGGCCGCTTCGCTGGCGGTGTCGGCGCGGGTGTTCGCGATGCCGCTGTTCGGCACCCAGGAGGGCCGCTGGCTGGCCGACCTGTCGCTGCGGCTGGCGCCGGTGCTGATCGAGTTCGTCTGCATCATGCTGATGTTCCGTGTGGTGCCGCACCACACGGTGAAGTGGCGGCATGCGATTCCCGGCGCGGTGCTGGCGGCGGTGCTGCTGGAACTGATCAAGTGGGGCATCGGTGCCTACCTGGGCAGCTTCCAGTCCTACCAGAAGCTCTATGGCACGGTCGCCTTCGTGCCGATCCTGCTGCTGTGGATCTACCTGTGCTGGGTGGCGGTGCTGCTGGGTGCGTCGCTGGCCTCGTCCATGGCCGCCTTCCGCTACCAGCCGGTGGAACTGCGCCTGCCGCAGGGCTTCGAGTTCTACGGCCTGCTGCGCCTGCTCGGACGCTTCCATTACGCGCGCGGCAAGGGCCGTGGCCTGGCCGACGATGAGATCCTGCGGCTGGAGCCGATGCTGACCGATTCGCTGCTGCAGGACCTGGCCTGCAACCTGCAGGACATCGGCCTGCTGCGCCGGGATGAGCGCGGCGAATGGCTGCTGGCGCGCGACCTGGACCAGGTCAGCGTGGGCGACCTCTACGAATGCACCCAGCTGCGCATCCCGGTGTCCGAGCAGCATCTGCCGTACCGCGATGACAGCCTGGGCCAGGCCGCGTTGGCCGCCCTGGACGAACTTCGCCTGCCGCTGCGCGAGCGCCTCAAGCGCCGCGTCAGCGACATCTATCCTGATTACGGAGATACCCCATGATCCGCACGCCCCTGTTGAAGGCCCTGCCGCTGGCTCTGTTGCTGGCCCTGGCCGCCTGCAAGCCCGCGCAGGAACCGGCCCCGGCCAGCAGCGCACCGCCCGCCCAGGCACCGACGCCCGCGGCTCCGGCGACGGCGGAGGGTGCGGATGAGAACCCGGCCGAGCGCACCACGGCCGAGTTCCCGACCCTGAAGATGAAGGCCATCGACGGCAGCGACTACGACCTGGCCGCGCACCGTGGCAAGTGGGTGGTGGTGAACTTCTGGGCGACCTGGTGTGCACCGTGCCGCAAGGAGATGCCGGAGCTGTCGGCGCTGCACGCGATGCGCAGCAACATCGAAGTGGTGGGCCTGGCCTACGAGGACATCGAGACGCCGGAGATGCAGGCGTTCCTGGCCAAGCACCCGGTGACCTATCCGATCGTGGTGGTCGATCCGTTCGACCCGCCGGCCGACTTCGCGATCCCGCGCGGACTGCCGCTGACGCACCTGATCGATCCGAACGGCAAGGTCGCGCACACGTTCCTGGGGCCGGTCACCGCCACCGACATCGAACAGCAGATCGCTGCTGCAAAGTAGGTTTTTTTGTTTGCAGGGCTTGCAGCCCTGCACCTGCTTCAAGCCACGGCAACGTCAACTTCAAAAGCTGGCTTTCCGTGGGTTGGCGGGGTGGGTCCGGTTGAGGGGGACGCCGTAAACCC
>NZ_JBRRCR010000109.1:0-11430 GCF_056759115.1 Stenotrophomonas sp. STEN087
GCGGGCCCCCAGTGCGCCCCGGCCTCAAACCACTGGGGATACAAAAGACCAAAAGCCCCCGAGCCATGCTGGGCTGCTTTTGGCAGAGGCAGCCGAGCATGGCTCGGCTCTACAGGAAGCGAGGGCAGCCGAGCATGGCTCGGCTCTACAGTTTCCGCGTCAGCGCGGGGCCTCGCACCCCAGCATTTTCAGGTCGATCGCTTCGGCCATGCGCCGGTACCCTTCATCATTCGGGTGCAGGTGGTCGCGGGTGATGCTGGCCGGCAGCGATTCCGGCTGCTTCGGGTCGCGCAGTGCCGCATCGAAATCGACCACGCCATCGAAGCCGCTGTCCTTGCCGCGCGCCCAATGGTTGATCGAGGCGCGGGTGGTGGCCGAGACCGGCTCGTAGCGCTCGGAGCCGCCGAACGGCGTCAGCGTGCCCAGGTAGGCACGGATGCCATGCGCGTGCAGGCGCGCGGCCACCTGCTGGTAGCCCAGCAGCATGTCCGGTGCGTTGCGCCCGGGCAGCGGCTGCGCACCGCCGCCGTGGCGGATGTCATTGATGCCTTCGAACAGGATCACCTGGTCGGCGTCGGCCACCGCGATCACATCGCGGTCCAGGCGTGACAGCGCACTGTGGCTGCGGCCATGGTCCAGCACCTTGTTGCCGCTGATGCCCTGGTTGAGCACTACGAAGCGGTCCGGGCAGGCCTGCTGCAGGCGCTGCGCCAGCCGCTCCGGCCACTGGTTGAATGAACCGCGCGCGGCGGTCGCGCCTTCGGTGATCGAATCACCCAACGCCACAATGACCGACGGCCGCTGCTCACGCTGCACCATCACCGCCGAAAACACATTCTGCTGGTAGCTGACGCGCACCGTGTCTGCCACCGCCTCCTGCCTGCCATCGACTACGCGCACCACGGTACGCCGCACCGCCGGCCGGGTCGGCTGCGGGAAGTACGCGGTCACGCTGATCTCCTGCAGTGCGCCCACCGGCAATACCACCGGATCACTCAGCAGTGCGGCACCCACCGGCACGTCGATGGCGCGGCGACCATCGACGGTGACCGGCAGCACCGCAGCGCTGCCGTCCTTCAGGCGCACGCGGATGTCCTCCACGTGCAGCGGTGCATCGCCCAGTTCGTTGCTGATGCGCAGGCGCAACGCCTCGCCACGGCTGCCGACCCGGATGTCCTGGCGCACGGTCTGCGCGGCGAACTGTACCGGTGCCTCCGGCTTCCCGTCCTTGCGGTCCGGTGCCGGTGAAGCGGTCCAGGCGGTCACCCAGACCGGAGCGGCCTGGGCGACGGGGGCGGCCACGGCAGCGCCGATGGCCAGCGAAAGCAGGGTGATCCAGCGCTGCATGGCAGGTGTCCGCTCAGGTCAGGAGAAGTAGGTGCCGCCGTTGACGTCCAGGTTCGCACCGGTGATGAACGCCGCTGCATCGGAGGCCAGGAACACCGCCGCATCGGCGGCTTCGTCCGGCACGCCCTGGCGGCGCAGCGGGGTGTTGCCGGCGACGGCGGTGCGCACTTCCGGCTTGGTGAATTCGTCATGGAAGCGGGTGGCGATCATGCCGCAGCACAGCGCGTTCACGCGGATGCCCTTCGGCCCCAGCTCCTTGGCCATGGCGCGGGTGAAGGTCATCACCGCGGCCTTGGCAGTGGCGTAGATCGACGCGCCCGGGCCACCGCCATCGCGGCCTGCCTGCGATGCGAAATTGACGATGGCCGCGCCTTCGCCCATGTGCGGCACCACCGCGTGGGTGGTCAGGTAGGTGGAGGTCAGGTTGAGGTCCATCACCGTGTGGAAGAACGCCGGGTCGATCTCGGCCAGCGGACGGCGCTGCACCATGCCGCCGGCCACGTTCACCAGCAGGTCGATGCGCTCGCCGAACGCGGCCTGGGTGGCAGCGACGAGGCCGGCCACGGCGGCGGCATCGGTCACGTCGGCGCGGTGCACGATGGCCTGGCCACCGGCGGCCTGGATCTGCGCCAGCGTTTCGTTGGCGCTGGCCTCATCGTTGGCGTAGTTGATGCAGACGCGTGCGCCGGCAGCGGCCAGCTTGATCGAGACGGCACGGCCGATATCACGGCCACCACCGGTGACGATGGCCACCTTGTCCTGGAACGACATGCGGGAAACTCCTTGGTTTGCGGGGGAATGAAGGGAAAGAACGGGCTCAGCCGCCACGGCGGTCGAGCTTGTGGATGGGTCCGGTCCACCACCACAGCGCGGCCAGCGACAGCGGCACCAGCGCGGCGACGAGGATGAAGATCGGGGCGTAGGAATGACGGGTCAGCACCGGCACCAGCCAGGTGGTGATCAGCGTGCCGGCCACCGCAGCCAGGCCACCGAGGCCGGCGAGGGTGCCGACCGAGCGGCCATCGAACAGATCACCCGGCAGGGTCTGGATGTTGCCGATGGCGACCTGGAAACCGAACAGCACGGCGGCAATTGCCAGCACGGCAAACAAGGGCTGGTTGGCCAGCACCGCGCCCAGCAGGGCAGGGGCCATGATCACGCAGCCCAGGGTGATGGCCAGCTTGCGTGCGCGGTCCACGCTTTGCCCGGCACGGATCAGGCGCCCGGACAGCCAGCCGCCACTGAGGCTGCCGAGCATCGCGCCCACGAACGGCACCCAGGCGAACAGGCCGATCTGCTTGATGTCGAAGCCGAAGGTTTCGGCCAGGTAGATCGGCAGCCAGGACACGAACAGCCACCAGATCGGGTCCAGCAGGAAGCGGCAGGCGAGCATGCCCCAGCTCTGCCGGTGGGCCAGCAGCGAACGCACGCTCACCTTCGGCGCGGCGGCATCCTGCTGCCCGGCCTGGTCTTCCATGATCAGGCGGCGCTCGGCGTCGCTCACCCACGGGTGCTTGTCCGGGCCGGCGCGGTACACGAACAGCCACGGCAGCAGCCACAGGAAGCCGATGGCACCGACCAGCACGAAGGTGCCGCGCCAGCCCAGCCACAGGTACAGGCCGGCGATGGCCGGTGCCGAAACGATCGCGCCGATCGACGCGCCTGCGTTGAACACGCCCTGCGCCAGTGCGCGTTCGCGCGCCGGGAACCACTCGGCATTGGCCTTGACCGCGCCCGGCCAGGCACCGGCCTCGCTGATGCCGAGCATCGCCCGCACCAGGCTGAAGGACAGCATCGAATGGGTGACCGAGTGCAGAGCGATGGAGATCGACCACACGCTGATCGACAGGGCGAAGCCCAGGCGCGTGCCGATCATGTCGAACAGGCGGCCGAACAGGAACTGGCCGGCGGCGTAGAACAGCATGAACACCGTCACCAGCAGCGCGTAGTCATCCTTGGTCGCGCCCACTTCCTTGGCGATTTCCGGCCACATCACCGCCAGTGCGTTGCGGTCGATGTAGTTGATCACCGTGGCCACGGCGATCAGGCCGACGATCAGCCAGCGCACGGCCGAGCGCACCGGCACCTTGCGCAGCTGGCTCACCACCGCAGGGCCGTTCATTTCGCGTCACCCTTGCTGCGGTCCATGCGCGCGTGGCTGCCGCTCCAGCGGTAGGTATGGCCATCGACGGTCACGCTGTGCTCGCCCTTGGCGGCACTGTCATCGGCCACGCCCAGGGCGATGCGGGCGCCGCTGGCCAGGCGCAGCTCGATCACCTCGGCATCGCTGCCGCGGGTGCGCACGATGTCCTTGATGCGGCTGTCGGCACCGTGCACGTACTCGGCGGTGCCGTTGTACTCACCATGCGGCTCCAGCACGCTGAAGAAGGTCACATCCTTCTGGCCTTCCACGCGCTGCAGCAGGGCCGGTTCGCGGCGCAGGTTGAATTCCGGATCATTGGCACCGCTTTCCACCAGCAGCGCCTGCGCAGGCGCGCTGCTGCCGAAGCGATAGGTGTAGAAGCGGCCATCCAGCAGCCAGGCCAGCGTGCGCGGCTCGCTGCCGGGCTTGCTGCGCGCGTCCAGCCACAGGTGCTGGTAGCCGTTGTCCTTGCCCAGTACGGGGCGCTGGCTGGTGAAGTGTTCGGCCTCGAAACCGGTGGTGACGATATGGCCGTTGAAATGCAGCGGCAGGTCGTAGCGCGCGGCCTTGTCACCGTGCACCTGCAGCAGGTCCAGTACCACCGGCAGGCCCAGTTCGGGGTGGCGCAGCAGGGCCTGGGTACGGGTGAACACCACACCGGGGTAGGCATCGCGCATGGTCGCCGAGGCGATCTGGGTATCGGTGTCGGCCTGGAAGAAGCGCACCTGCGGCGCATGCTCTTCACCGCGCTTCCAGTCGCCCTTGAAGTGGCTCTGCTCGTCCACCACCAGCGTGTTGTGGGCCACGGTCTGCTTGGCCCAGCTGCGGTTCTCGGCCAGGTAGATGCCGCCGCGCTTGGCTTCCACATTGAGGAAGCGGGCCGCGCCGTAGTCGGTCACCACGGCCTTGCCGTTGTCGTAGAACAGCCAATTGAGCTTGTCGAAGTGGCCGTGGCCCATGCCCTGCATGGTGTCCTTCTGCACCAGCGCCTGGCCGTCCTCGCCGTTCATGCGCAGGATCGCCAGGCCGCCGCGGTCACCGTCGGGGCCATCGCGCAGCAGCATCGGCTTGTAATCGAAGGGTTTGGCCTTGTTGGCCGCCAGCGCCTGCGCCACCTGCAGGCCTTCGGGCGAGAGCAGCAGGCGTTTCTGCTGCTGGGCCACCGACAGCAGGTGGTCATCGCCGGTGCGCGCATAGGCGATGCCGATGCCGGCCACCAGCTCCTCGGTATCGATGCCCTTGTCCAGGATCGCATCGTTGATCGGGAAGAACAGGCCGTCGTAGCTGGTCTGCACCAGCACGTCCACGGCCTTCAGCAGCACGCCGTCGCGGCGCGCGAAGATCTTCCGCTGCGGCTCGTTGCGCTCCACGGCGTTGGCGAACAGCAGGAACGGCGCCAGCGCATAGCGCTGGTAGTACGGGCCTTCCTCGTAATAACCATCGGGCGAGAACAGCAGGTCGATCTGCCGCAGGAAGCCGAACCTGTCGTCCTTCTGGCTGCCGCGCAGGGATTTCTCCACCAGCTCCTGGTCGCGCAGCACGTAGCCGGTCATGCCGGTGGCGGCCACCGCCCAGGTCGCGTGGTTGTGGATCTGGTCGTAGTTCTTCGGCTCGCTGATCAGGAATTCGGCCATCGGCCGGAACAGCTGCGACTCGATGGTCTGCCGGTCCTGCGCGGACAGCGCGTCGCGGATCGCGTCGTAGCCCTGGATGGCGTTGACCAGCCACACCGAATCGTTGAGCACCTGCCAGAACACGCGGCCGGGAATCTGCCCGCGGCCTTCCGGGTGCGGGCCCAGCGTCGGGTAGAGCTTGGCGTACTGCAGCAGCATGTCGCGCGAGTAGTCGACATAGGCCTTGTCGCCGGTCAGCCGGTACAGCGTGCCGGCCGCCAGCAGCGCCTGGTAGTTGCGCTTGTGCTGTTCATGGGTGCGGCCGCCGCCCTTGTCCTTGGGCACCGGCACGTCGATGCCCGCCTTCATCATCTTCTTCAGCGATGCCTTGGTGCGCGCCTGCTCCTTGGCGAACCACGGGTAGCGGCTGCCTTCGCTGGCCATCTGCTGCCACTGCGCAGCGGTCACCAGCACCGGCGCGGTGTCGGCCTGGCGCGCGGTGGCGGCCGGGGCCGCCAGCAGCGGCGCGGCCGGCAGCAGGGCAAAGGGAACGGCCAGGGCCAGGGAAACGAACAGCGGCTGCAACCTCATCGATCAACTCCGGTGCTGGTGCGGGACAGGGCAACCTCGCCCACCTTGGGATACCAGTCCACCCCCGTGGCCTCGCGCGCGGTCATCGCCAGCGCCGGATCTGCACCGGTGGCGGGCAGGGCAGGGGTGGGCGTCCACAGGCCGCTGGCGGCCTGCTGCAGGGTCACGCTGCGGCTTTCGACGCCGCTGGGAAACACGGTGCTTGCCTGCGGCGACTGCACGTTGCCGCTGAAAGCGATGCCGGCCAGCGAACTGGCGGCGTTGGGTGGGTTCCTGCTGGTGCGGTTGACGATCAGGTTGGCGCTGAAGCGGCTGTTGCTGGCGGCCACGTCGATGCCCTTGGCCGCGTCATGGCCGACGCCGAAGCTGATCTTCGCCACATCCACGAAGGTGTTGCGGCTGATGGTCGCGTTGACCACCGGCGCATAGCCGGACAGCGGCGGATCGGCCTGCGCGTCCATGATCGCCAGCGCCGAGCGGTTGCTGGAACCGGCCAGACGCTCGAAGTAGTTGTTGCTGACGGTCTGGTCGGCGTTGATGATGCGCACGCCGCCGGTGCCGGCCTTGTCGTCGCCGAGGAAGACGTTGTCGAGCACCCGGTTGCCGTTGCCGTGGCGCAGGGTCAGCGCGCCGGCCGACCGATAGAAGACGTTGCCGCGGTAGGTGTTGCCACCTGACTTGTTGGAGACGATCTCGGTCTCGCCGTCGCAGCCTTCGAACCAGTTGTTTTCCACGGTGCTGTTGGAATCGCTCAGCGAGGTATCGCTGGTGCCGACGCGGATCGTTTCGCCGCCGTTGACGCCGAGCAGCGGGCGCGGCCCGAACCAGTTGTGGTCGATGCGGTGCTGGTTGTCCAGGCCCTGGGTGGCATCGCGCACCACCACCACGGTCGGCCCGGCATTGGTCTTGCCGCGCAGCTGGCTGTGGTCGAGGCGGTTGTGGCTGCCGTACAGCGACACCCAGTAGTCCTGGTCGCTGGCATCGGGGTTGGTGTAGTCGTCGATGACCAGGCCGGTCACCCGGCTGTGGCTGGCCACCGCCTTGCTCGATTCGCGGAAGGCCACCACCGCATCGCCCGGCGTGTAGCCGTTGCGGAACACCAGGTTGGAGACCTGCAGGTAGCTGCCGGCCAGGCGCAGGTCCGAACGCCCGCTGAGGATCACCTTGCCCGGGGTCTGTGCGCGCAGGGTGATCGGCGCGGCCTCGGTGCCCTGGCCCTTCAGCAGCAGGCGGGTGTCGGTCCAGGTGCCGTCGGCCAGCACGATTTCATCGCCGGGCTGCAGGGCGGCCGCGGCGGTGGTGAACTCGGCGGCATCGTGGACCAGCCAGCTGGCGGCCTGTGCCGACGAAGTGGTCAGGCAGATTGCCAGACCAGTTGCGAGGAATGATCCGGGAAGCCGGTTGGACGGGCGGTACGAAGTCGATTCGGTGCGCATGAAGTCCTTCCAGGGACGGTCGGGCCGTCGTTTCGGGTGGGTGTGCATACCACTTGCGGGGTCTGTTGTAAGCCAGCTTTCGCGCAAAGTCATGCTGCATCAGCACATTTAATGACGGCCAAGTGGTATGAAACAAAGGTATTAAGAAAAATCCAGTCCAGTTGGTTGACATTTCTGTGTCTACATGTCGAAGCTGCGTCCACGCCTGCCAACCAGGCGATCCTTTGGGAGGAGGAAACCATGCGGCAATCTGCCGGAGCTGTACGCACCATCACGCTGTCACCCACGCCCCTCATCGTGGCTTTGCTTGCCGCGCTGGCCGCCGCTCCGCTGGCGCAGGCGCAGTCCACCACCGGCAGCGCCGGGCAGGACGCCACCACGCTGGACCAGGTGCAGGTCACCGGCATCCGCGAATCGATGCAGAGTTCGATCAACAAGAAGCGCGACGACACGGTCATCGCCGACGTGCTCTCGGCAGACGACATCGGCGATCTGCCGGCGCCGTCGCTGGCCGATGCGATCGAAACGCTGACCGGCGCCGCCTCGACCCGCGACAAGACCGGTGCTTCGGAGATTTCCATCCGCGGCCTCGGCGCCTTCCTCAGCAGCACCAATTTCAACGGCCGCGAGATCACCAACGGCAGCGGCGACCGCTCGGTGAACTTCAACATGTTCCCGGCCGAGCTGATCAATACGGTGGCCATCTACAAGACCCAGCGCGCCGACATCATCGAAGGCGGCGTGGCCGGCACCATCGGCCTGGAAACGGTCAAGCCGCTGGAATACGGCAAACGCTCGGTGCAGTTCGACCTGCGCGGCAGCTGGGCCGAGTATGACAAGAAGTACCGCGATGACGATGGCATCGGCTACCGCGGCACTGCCAGCTACATCGACCAGTTCGAGTTCGGCGACGGCCAGAAGCTGGGTGTCTCGCTGGGCTTCCAGCGCCTGGATGGCACCGACCCGGAAGAGAGCATCACCAGCGGTTCCACCTGGTATGCCTGCGATGGCAACCAGAACGTGACCAACGCCAACTGCTCCGAAGTGGGCGCGCAGGCCATCGCCAACGGTGCGCCGTACTACCTGGTGCCGAGCAGCCGCATCTACCGCCTGAAGCAGGAACGCAACGACCGCCAGAGCGAGTTCGCTGCGGTGCAGTGGCGGCCCAATGATGTGGTCGAAGTGAACGTCGACTTCGAGCACACCCAGCGCAACTGGTATGAAAACCGCAGCGACCTGAGCCTGTCCAACGCGCGCCGTGGCATCACCCAGCGCGAGGTGGACGAAAACGGCATCGTCCGCCACCTGCATGGCAGCACCTCGATCGATTCCACCTCCAACCGCTACTGGCGCGGCGAGGAATACACCGGTGGCGGGCTGAACCTGATCGTGCGGCCGAGCCCGGCCTGGGAACTGTCCACCGACCTGTCCTACTCGCATACCAACCGCCTGGACAGCGAGCGCATGACCCGCCTGCGGGCCAACCAGCGCGACATCAACAATGCCGTCGTGCCGGGCATCAGCAGCGGCACTACCGGTTATGTCGACTACGACTGGGACTGGCATGGCGAAGTGCCGAGCGTGGCCCTGGCGCCGAACTTCGACGTGCAGAACTGGGATGCATACTCCGGTGCGGCCCGCGTCACCTCCAGCGCCACCGAGAACGACCACAAGATCAAGGCCGGCCGCTTCGACGCCAGCTTCATGCCGGAGTCGGGCTTCTTCACCCGCATCAAGGGTGGCGTGCGCGCCAGTCAGGCCGACTATCGCCTGCGCGACAACACCCTGGTGACCGACTACGACCAGCGCGTGGCCGCCGACAAGGCGAAGATCATCGCTGCCAATCAGGCCTGCCGCGCACCGTTCCCGCAGAGCGATTTCATGGATGCCGCCAGCGGCAACACGATCTCCTCGTGGGCGTACTTCGATCCCAACTGCCTGTACCAGTCCTTCCGTGGCAGCCTCGACAGCGGCCTGGATCCGGACTTCCAGGATCCCAACAACGTCGACATCACCGAGAAGACGCGCGCGCTGTACCTGCTGGGCGAGTTCAGCAGCAGCCTGTTCGGGCTGCCGGTGACCGGCAACGTCGGCCTGCGCTGGGTCAAGACCGATGTGCGTTCGGAAGGCGTGCGCACCGACCTGCAGATCGAGGACAACGGCGATGGCACGATCCGCCTGCAGCCGACCGGCGACTACACCACCCAGGTGTTCAAGGCCGGCAATGACAAGCTGCTGCCCAGCCTGAACGCGGCGTTCGAACTGCGTCCGGACGTGCTGCTGCGCGTCGGTGCCTACCGCGCCATGTCGCGCCCGGACATCGCGGCGCTCGGTGCCGGCCGCACCATCAATGTCAGCAGCGATGCCACCTACGGCAACCTGGCCGATGCGCTGGACGACATCAGTGCCAGCGGCAACCCGGCCGCGCAGCCGCTGATGTCCTGGAACGGCGACCTGTCGCTGGAGTGGTACCCGAACCCGGACACCATGCTGGCCGGCGCGGTGTACTGGAAGCAGTTCAACGGCGGCACCGCCACCGCGCTGGTGCCGGAGACCTACACCATCAACGGCCAGACCGTGACCGTGCCGGTGCGCCAGCAGGTGACCACCGACGACGACAGCACCCTGACCGGCCTGGAACTGAGCGTCACCCATCGCCTGTCCTACCTGCCCAAGCCGTTCGATGGGCTGGGCTTCAAGGTCAGCTACAACTACGCCGACGCCGACTACGAGACACAGGATTCGCGACTGGGTGAGCAGCTGGCCGCCGATGGCACCGTCATCCCGGCCATCGTGCCGCCGGCCGGCCTCAGCGGTTTCTCGCGGCACGTGCTGTCCGGTTCGATCTACTGGGACGTGGGCCGCTTCAACATCCAGGCCATCGGCAAGTTCCGCTCGCACTACTACCAGGACTTCACCGGCAACACCGCGCAGCAGAACCGCTACTACGACGACAACACCAGCGTCGACCTGCGCATGCGCTACAAGGTCAACAAGCAGCTGTCGCTGTCGCTGGAGCTGATGAACCTGACCAACGAACCGCGCGTGGCGTACCAGCCGCTTTACGGCAATTTCCGTGAAGTGGTGACCTACGGGCGGCGTGCGTATTTCGGTGTACGATACAAGTTCTGAACAGGGCGGCGCGGCCAGTGGTCGCGCCGTCGCTCCATCCGGACCCGCACCGCGCACGGTGGCCCGGGACGGGCCCGGAGGGAACCGCCAAGGGTCAGCCGCATGTCCGCCAACCGCCTCTACCAGACCATCGCCGCCAAGCTCCGCAAGCTGATCGAGGACGGCGAATTTCCGCCGGGCTCGCGCCTGCCGGGCGAGCGTGAGCTGGCCGAACGATTCGGCGTCAGCCGGGTGACCGTGCGTGAAGCCGAGATCGCCCTGGAAGCCCAGGGCTGGATCGCCATCCGCATTGGCTCGGGCGTGTACGTCAAGCCACGCCCGACGCAGGCCTCCGGTGGCCTGCCCGATGTCAGCGCCTTCGACCTCACCGCCGCCCGCGCGGTGTTCGAGGCCGAGGCCGCGGCGCTGGCCGCCAGCAACATCGACGAGGCCGGCATCGCCGAACTGCAGGTGCTGGCCCTGGCGCTGTGCCGCCGCGACCTGACCGATGAGGAAGCCGGTGACTTCGACCGCCGCTTCCACCTGACCATCGCCCGCCTGTCCGGCAACCCGGTGGTGGAGTACTTCATCCAGCAGATCTGGCGCATGCGCAGCGATCTGCCGCGGGTGGCCGAGGTCTACGCGCGGGTCTGCCACGACGACGGTGCCAGCCGTGCCGACGAGCACATGGCGATCTTCGAGGCGCTGCGCAGCCGCGACCCGGTGGCCGCGCGCAATGCCATGCGCTACCACTTCCAGCGCCTGTTCGAGGCGATGCTGGAAGCGACCGAAAGCCAGGCGCTGGAAGAAATCCGCCGGCGCACCCAGCAGGACCGCGAGCGCTTCCTGGTCACCACGCGCATCTGAGGGTTTCCAGCCAACGGCGCAGCCCCTCGTGGGGTGGTCGCTTGATGCATCGGGGTCTGTGTGTTGGGTCGGGCGGGTTGGGTTCGCGGGACACGCCGTGAATCCGTCCCTGGAGCAACTGTGTTGCCGGAGGGGCGCCAGCCCTTCCAGCAGACGCGCACGGTAGTGCCGGCCGCTGGCCGGCAGCCTCTGAGGATGCCCAGATACGCGCCTGTTAAGCGGGGATCGGTCCGCTTTCAGCGTCGCGCACGCGGGCGTTGAGGATCACCAGCATCTTCCGCATCACCGCCACGATGGCCACCTTGCCCTCCTTGCCGCGGGC
>NZ_JBRRCR010000110.1:0-11420 GCF_056759115.1 Stenotrophomonas sp. STEN087
GCGCGCCGGGGGCGGGCGCCCCCCCCCCCCCCCCCCCCCCCGGGCCGCCCGGGGCGGCCCCCCCCCCCCCCCCCCCCCCCCCGGTTCCCCCCCCCCCCCCCCCGGCCACTACCAGAAACCGCGCAGCCACCGATCGCTGTCAGGCCTCCACGGCCTCTTCCAACGCCGGGTAATCAATGAACCCGGCGGCACCGCCACCGAAGTACGTCGCGCGATCCGGCGCATTCAATTCCGCGCCTACCCGCAGCCGCTCCGGCAGATCCGGATTGGCGATGAACGGCCGACCGAAGCCGATCAGGTCCGCCCAGCCCTCGGCCAGCGCCTGCTCGGCACGCTCGGCGGTGTACTTGCCGGCGTAGATCAGCGTGCCCGGATAGACCATGCGCAGCGCCTGCTTGAACGCCACCGGCATCAGCGGCGCGTCCTCCCAGTCGGCCTCGGCGATGTGCAGGTAGCCCACGCCCAGTTCGCCCAGCAGGTGCGCGGCGGCCAGGTAGGTCGCCTGCGGCGTGTCGTCCACCGCGCCCTGCAGGGTCGTCAGCGGCGCCAGGCGCACGCCGACGCGCTCGCCGCCGGCCACGGCCACCACCACCTGCACCACCTCGCGCAGGAAGCGCAGGCGGTTCTGCAGCGCGCCACCGTAGCCATCGGTGCGCTGGTTGGCCTGCGAATCGATGAACTGGTTGATCAGGTAGCCATTGGCGCCGTGCAGCTCCACGCCATCAAAGCCTGCGGCCAACGCATTGCGGGTGGCCTGCGCATAGTCGGCGATGATGCCCGGAATCTCGCTCTCGGCCAGCGCGCGCGGCATCGAGTGCTGGATCATCTCGCCCACGCCCGCCTCGGGGCCGACCCCGGTCGGGTCGACGAATACCTTCACGCCCTCGGCCAGCAGCGCCGAAGACGAGACCGGTGCGGCGCCATCAGGCTGCAGGGCCACATGGGAGACGCGACCGACGTGCCACAGCTGCGCGTAGATGCGGCCACCGGCGGCATGCACCGCATCGGTCACTTGCCGTCAGCCCTGCACCTGTTCCTCGCTGTGGATGCCCGGGGTCCAGGCATAGCCCTGCCCCTGCGGGCTGATCTGGGTGCCTTCGCTGACGATCAGGCCGGCACCGGCGCGCTGCGCGTAGTACTCCGCCATCTGCGCGGTGGCGACGTTGCCGGCGGCCGCCCGCGAACGGGTCATCGGCGGCATCACGATGCGGTTGGGCAGCGACAGCGGGCCCAGGGTGTGGGGGGTGAACAACATGGCGCGTTCTCTTGCGGGGGGACTGACCGCAAGGATGGGGATCGGCGGTGGCCCGCAACAGGCGCGGATGGGCAAAACAGTTGTGCCGTGGAGGCAAGGGTCGGGGCCGGAACCCTTTCCGCAGGAAAGGGCTCTGACCCCGTTTGCAGAGCCCGGTTACAGCGTCGGCTCGATCTTCAACGCACCATGTGCCACCCGGTCATAGCAGGTGCGCACCACGTCCTCGCCGTACTTCAGCTCAAGCCGCCGCACGATGAAATGACCGCGCGCCATGTCCTGGTAGTAGTCGGTGAACATCGTATTGAGGGTGGCGCCAGCCGCAGCACCCACGATCGGCACCGCCTGCGCGGCGAACTTCTCGGTCACCACCACGCCGAAGCGCGCGGCCACCTTCTCCACCAGCTTGGCCAGCAGCTTGCCGGCCTCCTTCGGCGCCACGCCCAGGGTCAGGTCGCGGCCGGTCACCACGCGCCCGGCCAGCTCGGCCGACAGGTGGCGCATCACGTCGGTCGTAAAGCCACGGGCCAGGTAGTAGCCAGTCTCGCTGGCATCGTCGCGCGGCGAATTGCCGCCCAGCGCGAACACCTCCAGGCAGGCCTGCCGGGTGCTGAACTGAGACAGGTCGAAGCCCTCGCTGCGGGCCACGTCGGCCACCGCGCGCATCATGATGGTGGTCGACACCGGCAGCTCGATGAACAGCGCAGCGAAGCCGAACGCACCACCCACCGCGCCCGAGGTCGCCGCCGCCAGCTTGTGCCAGCGGGTGGAGGCCGACTTGCCGGGCGTGTTGCCCATGCTCCATAGCGCCGCCTGCGCGGACTTCGACAGCGCCGCCTCGACCGCACCATGGATGCGCCCGGAAATGGACTTGGGCAGCGCCTTCACCGCGAACTCCAGCGGCGTGCCGACCAGGTTGGCCATGCGCGCGGTGATCGTCGGCGCCTCCAGCAGGGCGACCGCCCGCTGCAGGTCGGCCCAGTCCTGGGCATCGTGGGCGATATCGCGGGGCAGCAGGATGGGCTCGTTCATGGGGCCGATAGTAGCGCCCTGGAGTTGAACGGATCGTCGCGGGGTCAGAGCCCTTTCCGCTGGAAAGGCATCCGACCCCACCGGGCGGCAACCTCAGGCGGTCGGCAGGCCCGACAGCGCGCCCATGAACTGGCGGTAGTGGCGCAGCTCGGCGATCGAGTCGTGCACGTCGCTCAGCGCGGTGTGGTTGCTGTTCTTGGCCAGTCCGGCAGCCACGGTCGGCGCCCAGCGCTTGGCCAGTTCCTTCACCGTGGACACGTCCAGGTTGCGGTAGTGGAAGTACTTTTCCAGGCGCGGCATCTGTCGGTGCAGGAAGCGGCGGTCCTGGCAGATCGAGTTGCCGCTCATCGGCGAAACGCCGGCCGGAATCCACTGCGCGAGGAAGTTCACGGTCTGCGCTTCGGCCTGGGCCAGGGTGGTGGTGCTGTCCAGCACGCGCTGCCACAGACCGGATCGACGGTGCTGGTTGCGGTTCCACTCGTCCATCGCTTCCAGCGTTTCCAGCGGGTGGTGGATGGCGAATTCCGGGCCTTCGGCCAGCACGTTCAGCTGGGCATCGGTGACCACGGTGGCGATCTCGATGATCGAATCGTTGTCGGTATCCAACCCGGTCATTTCCAGGTCGATCCAGATCAGTCGTTCGTTGGCCGCGCCGTTCTCCACCATCGTGTCGCCTCGTTGCTGGGCAGGCAGGGCGCCCGCCGGTAAAGGAAAGAGGCGCCCATCATACCCTTTCGCTGCTCAGGCCTCGCCCGCATGGTCCTCCAGCAGCAGCGGCGGTTTGCCGCGCTTGGCCCGGAAGTAATTGGTCAGGCGCAGGCTGGCCTCCTTGGCCAGAACGCCACCGTGGATCTCGACCCGATGGTTGTGGCGGCCATCGCCCAGCAGGTTGAACACACTGCCGCAGGCGCCAGTCTTGGGGTCGCTGGCGCCGTAGACCAGCCGCGCCACCCGCGCGTGCACGATGGCCATGGCGCACATCGCACACGGCTCCAGGGTCACGTACAGGGTGCTGCCGATCAGCCGGTGGTTGGCCAGTGCCTTGCCCCCCTCGCGCATCGCCACGATCTCGGCATGCGCGCTGGGATCGTGCGAGGCGATGTTGAGGTTCCAGCCCTCGCCCAGCAGCTGGCCATCGGCGCCCACCAGCACCGCGCCCACTGGAATCTCGTCGAACTCGTGCTGCGCGCGTTCGGCCAGGGCCAGCGCGTGGCGCATCCAGTGTTCGTCGGCGTCGTGCACGGGCACGCCCAGGGTGTCGGTCATGAGGGTTCTCGGCGTCAGGCAGTTCACGCGGCGGCAGTGTAGCGCGCTTCGGCCAATGCCGACCCGCAGGGGCCCGCGCCGCTAGAATGGCGTTTTCCGCAGCACCTTGAGCACGTCCATGAACACACTCCGCCCCTCGCGCGCCTCCGACGGCGATGCCGTTGTCGATCTCTGGCGCCGCGCCGTGGATGCCACCCACGATTTCCTCAGCGCCGAGGATCGCCGCGCCATCGATGCCGAGGTGGTCGGCTTCCTGCCACAGGCGCCACTGCTGCTGGCCGTCGATGCCGAAGATCGGCCGCTGGGCTTCGTGCTGCTCGATGGCAGCCATATGGAAGCGCTGTTCATTGATCCGGAGGTGCATGGCCAGGGCATCGGCCGGCAGCTGGTCGAGCACGCACTGGCCCAGCACCGCCCGCTGACCACCGACGTCAACGCACAGAACGCCCAGGCGCTGGGCTTCTACCTGCGCATGGGCTTTGTCGAGACCGGGCGTTCGGATGTGGATTCGCAGGGCCGTCCCTACCCGCTCATCCACCTGCGCCACGGCGGCTGACGCCGGTCGGGTGGCATCGACGTGATAGTGTCGATGCCCCTTTCAATGCAGGAAGCAACACGACATGGGCGGAAGTGTATTTGCAACGCTGTTGACGCTGGCACTCGCGATCATCTGGATCCTGGTGCCGTTCGCCATCTTCGGCATGCGCCGCCTGCTGGGCGAACTGCTGGCCGAACAGCGCCGCACCGATACCCTGCTGGAACACATCGGCGGCGACCGCATTCCGCCGCCGGAACCGGAACCCATGCCCTGGCGCGCGCCCTGACCGCAGCACCGCCTGCCCCGCCCGCGCGCTAGCCGGACGGGCCGGCCTCGAACGCGGGCGAGTAACTGACCTCGCCACGCGGCATCGGCGCCTGCAGCAGCAACGCCTGGAAGTACTCCGCCGGCACGCCCGGCAGCACCAGCCCCGGCACGCAGCGGAAGCCAAAGCGGCCGTAATAGGCCGGCTCGCCGAGCAGCACGCAGCCGCGCGCACCGATGGCCTGCAACGCATCCAGTGCAGCCTGCATCAGCGCGGCGCCGACACCCTGCCCCTGATGCGGCGGGTCCACTGAAATCGGCCCCAAGCCGAACCATCCCGCGCTGCCATCGCTGATCGCCACCGGCGACACCGCCACGTGGCCGATCACCTGCCCATCCCGCACCGCCACCTGCGAGACCACCAGTTCGCCGCGCTCGCGCAGTGCATCGACGATGTAGTGCTCGGTGTGGCTGCTGTGCGCGGCGTCCTTGAAGGCGGCCGCAGTGACGGCATGGATGCCCGCGATCTCGGCCGGCGTTTCCGTTCGGATCGTCCAGGTCATGGCAGTTGAGTGCGCTTCGTCGTGCAGGTGACCAGCATGCTGCCTGAAGAGTCATCAATGTGAATTGACGAACCACATCACGATTCACCACATTCAAGTGGAAATGGCGTCAATATCTCGCCAATTCGCCGGAGAAGCGGTGGAATATCGTCAAGAAGCCGTCCCATAATCGAGACGTCCTGCTGCCAAGGAACGGAAACCCATCGTGTTTTCCCGTCGCACCGGCCATTGCCAGGAACGTTCTTCGACAGGTCGGCTCATGACCTGTCATCCCCGCTTTCCACCCACCGCTTCCAGCGCCCGACGTCAACGCAGCCTGCTGCTGCCGGGCACGCTGCTGCTGATGCTGGTTGCCTGCCGAACGGAGATCGCCATGACCCAGGAACTCGACCCCGCCGCCGCCGATGTCGCCCAGGGAGGGCGTGGCCTGGCCAAGCTCAACCCCTCGCCCAGCCGGGCCTACGAACTGGTGCTGCGGCTGCAGAACGCACCGGGCGATTTCGCCTTCATCGAAGGCGTCGCCCAGTACGACGTCAGCAACGAGGACCAGTGCGGTTACATCGAACCGGAAACCGGCGTGGCCGCACGCATCACCAGCCAGGAGCCGGTGACCCTGCGCAAGGTGGCCGATGACGAATACCGCGGCACCGTCTACCTGGACCGCATGCTCGACGAGGACTACTACGGTCGCGGCGTCTGCAACTGGGTGTTCAGCGGCGCCGGGGCGATGCTCAAGGCGACCGGCGCCAACGGTGAAACACGCTTCCTGTCCTTCCTCGGCGCCGAGCCGTTCGTGCAGGGTCAGACCGAAACCCGGCACTACCCGCGTGGCGACTATCCCCGCGTGGCCGAACTTCCCGACTACGGCGCTACCGGCCAGCAGGATCCCAGCCGCTTCCGCGCCGAGCTGCGCGACCAGCTGTTCTCCGCCTCGTTGACCGCCAACGAGGTGCGCCCGTGACGCTCACCAGCCAGGACTACGCCGCACTCTCCAGGGATGCCTACCGCGACGAACGCGTGGGCCGCCACGCGCCCGGCCAGGAACAACCGGTCCCGCTCAATGGCCACCAATACCGTGTGCTGGAGCACGTCAACAACCGCCTGACCGGCTACCAGGGCACGATCTACCAGCGCGTGGACACCGACGAGATCGTGGTGGCGCACCGCGGCACCGACCAGATCGTGCGCGATGGCCTGCTCACCGATGCCGGCATGGTGGTGATGCGTCGCAACCTGCAGGCCGACGACGCGCTGGAGCTCACCCGGCGCGCGCTCGAGTACGCCAACAAGCAGGGCCGCGATCTCGGCCACACGCCGGAGGTGACCGTTACCGGCCACTCGCTGGGCGGCACCTTGGCGCAGGTCTCCGCGCACCACTTCAACCTCAAGGGCGAGACCTTCAACGCCTATGGCGCGGTCAGCCTGACGTACCGCGTTCCCGAGGGCGGCGACAACCTGATCAACCACGTCATGGCCGCCGACCCGGTGAGCTCAGCCTCCCAGCATTTCGGCCAGGTGCGCATGTACGCCACCGAAAAGGAGATCGACACGCTGGGCAACTGGGGCTTCAGCAACAGCCGCTTCCGCATGCTCATCCCCGACAGTGCGGTGGGTGCGGCGGCGTCCTCGCTGAGCTCGCACCAGCTGGACAACTTCCTCGGCAACGATTCGGTGTTGAACAAGCCGGAAAGCCAGGAACTTGCGCGGCAGAACGCGAACATGATCAACGAGTACCGCGACGACGTCATCCGCATACGCCGCGGCATCACCATCGGCGCGCGTGGCATCACCGGCAATATCTACGACCTGTACGACAGTGCGCGCGGGCCGCTGCAGGCCGGCGAACCCGAAGCGCGCGACGCGGCAAAGGAGGGTCGCGCCAGCCTGGCCCATCCCGACCATGTCGGCAACCCGCTGTACACCGATGCGCTGCGCGGCGTGCACGCGCAGGACGCGCGCGTGGGCCGCACACCGGATGCCGGCAGCGAGCGCCTGGCCGGCTCGTTGGCGGCGGAAATGCATGCTGCCGGCGGCCAGCGTATTGATGAGGTGGTGATGAGCAACGATGCGTCGCGCAGCTTCGCGGTGCAGGGCCAGGGCGGTGATCCCGGCCACCTGCGTGTATCGGTCGATACTGCTGCGGCAATGAACACGCCGCTGGAGCAGAGCAGCCAGCGCGTGGATCAGCTGGCCGCGCAGCAGCGCCAGGCACAGGACGCAGCGCTGGAGCAGTCGCAGCAGCACGCGCGCACCCTGCACGCCTGAGCACCGCTACCCGGCCGACATACGGCGGCCGGGCCGGCCTCACATCGAACGGGAGCGCTGCTGCTCCTGTTCACGGCTGACCGCTTGCTCCTGCTGGCGGTCCTGCGCGGCAGCCAGCTGCTGGCTGCTCTGTTCCAGCGGCTGCTGCGCGGCCTGCGCGCGATCGACCGAGGCGCGCAGCATCGCCGGGTCGCCCATCGTGCCCTGCACCGCAAACAGCATGCGGCCATCGTTGCTGGCCACCACGTGATCGATCTGCTGCAGGCCGGCCTTCTGCGCGCTCACAGCCAGCGCACCTGCGGCGTTGTCCAGCTCCCGCTCCGACTGCAGGCCACTGCGAGGTCCCAGCTGCTGCAGCTGCGTGCGCGCGTCATCGAACAGGCGGTTGCCGGCAGCACCTGGCTGACCCGGCGCCTGGCCCAGTGACGCCTGCTCACCCACATCGCCATGTGTCAGCCGCTGCATCACGTCCGGGGTCAGCTTCTGCTGCCACGCATCGAAGCGGCGCAGCCGATCCTCGACGCCGTTCATCGCACCGTTGATGGCATACGTCGCCTCACGCACGCTCTCACGCGCGTGTTCGGGCACGTGGTTCTGCCACTGCCACACCGCGATGCGGCCGGCATGCTCAGGGCGCGCGGCCAGCTCGGGATGGTTGACCAGATCCAGGTCCAGCGCCTTGCCCGCGCGCTCGTAGTTGTCCTTGCCGGTCAGCGGCAGATAACCGCGCCCGTGATACTTCAGGGCATCGCCCGGGGCATCGTTGCCCAGGCGGCCGCCATACATCAGCTCGGCCAGGTCATTCGGACGCCCGCGCAGTGCTTCCTGGCGCGCCGATTCCAGCGCGTCGTTGCCGCTGCGCCACGCCGCTTCGACCGGAATCTGCGAGGTCGCCCGGGTGTAGTTGAAGCTCTCGTTGAGGCGGCTCAGGCCACGCGACTCGTGCCCCGCCTGCGCCATGAAGTTGGCCAGCTCGCGGGGGGAATCAATGCCGGCATCCGTCGCCTGCCGCAGCAGTTGCGACTCTCTATCCGTCGACACGGTGCAACTCCTGGATCGTCATCAGCGCGGATTCCATTCCGCCGGTTGGAGCCTGGTTCATGGCAGCGATACCTCGGCGACCGTGGCCGGGTCGAAGTCCTCGAACCGCACGCGCCCCAGTTCCGTTGCCGAGAATTCGCGGATGTTGGTCGCCTCGGTCTCGATGTCCACGACCTTGCGGCGCACCGCTTCGACCCAGCACGCACGATCCGCCGGGGCATAGCGGAAGGTGTAGGTACTGCTCCAGCGCTGGCGGCTGCCACCGTTGGTGATCACGCTGAAAGTGTCTTCCTCTACCATTGCATACGCAAAAGGGTCCCCTGCCAGGCCACCGCGGGTGGAACACGGCACCAGCTTGTCGTTGCGCGCGGCCAGCTGCCAGCGGCCACGGCCATCACCGCGCAGCAACAGCAGCACCCGGTTGGGACCGTGCTGGCCGGGCGACAGCCCTTCCGGCAACGGCTGGTCGATCACCAGCAACTGGTACTCGACGCCCTCGCCATTGCACTCGCCCTTTACCGCTTCCAGCAGGTTCGCGCCGGAGGGAACAAATGCCAGGGCATCGTCCATGTGCGCGCCACTTCCCTTCTCCATCCCCAGCCACTCCTTCAAAAACGCCGCGTCGACCGCCATCGCGGATCATAGCGCCGGGCATGGCGCGTCGGGGAAGCTGGCAAGCGTCACCCGTCGGGCGGGCGGGCACAGTCCTCATGGACGGGAAAGCTCCTGCAGTCGGCAGTACTGGCGCGTCATTTTTCTGACGCACAGTGAGCTTACCGCGAGCAGGTTCGATGCGTCGAAGGGTGTGCAATATGAAAAGCGCTCTTGATCACAAAAAGAGCGCTCCCATCGTGAACGCAGGCCTACTTGATGTAGAGATCGTCCGTGCAAGCGGTCCTGGCGATCCGACACTGATCCTGCGGCACCTTCTTCCAGCCCGCCTTGCCTGCGCACTGCTGCAGGGCAACGATGACCGCGCCCTGCTCTGACATCGCTGCGACGACGCTGGTCGTTCCATTGTCCAGTCCCGCGTGGGCGACCGCCACGCACTGCGCCTGGAACAGCGTCACCAGCGTGCACTCGCCCTTGCCGAACTCCTTGCACTCCTTGATGGCCGCGCGCTTGGCCTTGCCACGCGATCGCATCGAGTTGCTGATGAACGTATCGCCGCGGGCATCCATCGCCACACCGGCGACGGTCTGCACCCAGTTGGGCCGGTTGTCGTATTGCGATCCGCTGGCGTTGACGGGGATGGGGGCACAGCCCTGCACGCCCTGCCCACCGATCGGATACATGCCCTGAGGGCAGTTGCCTTCAGCCAGGGCACTGAAGGGCAGCGCGCCAGCGATCAGCAACAGACACAGGACAAACAAGGACGGGTGTCGCTTCATGAGCTCTCCATTTCATATGAGCGGTGGTTGTTGGCCGCAACCATGATCAACGCAATTGCTGTCCGCAGGTTGCGCCCTGGGTCGCATAATCGCGGACGTACCCATCCACGATCATGATGCTGATGCCGCAACGGTTGTTCACGTCACTGATGACATGGCCATACACATTCAGGCCCTGAACGCGTTCGCCACGATGCAGGAATAGTGTGCGAGAGCCATTGGGGCCATTCTCGACGCGATCCGGCGAACCCCATGTGCGCACGAATTCCTGTTCGGTCCTGCCGATCCACATGTCCATCAGATTATTGCGTCCCACACGGTTGGCAGCGCGAACCGACTCATCCAAGACACGAGTGGTCTCTTGCTGACCGCGTGCGAGGTTTGCCTCCAGACTGCGTTCGGCGCGATCCAACTCAGCATCAGTCGCCCGGTAGGTGAACGCGGGTCGGGTACCGTCTTTCCACAGATTTTCCCAGATGAAGTTCGCGGGCGACTGGCCCACATCACCGATGGGTAGGAAGCCGCGCTTCATCATTTCCGCCGGATTCTTGGCCTTGGGGTCAGGTCCCACCAGGCAGGCGAAACGCACCAGTTGAACCTGCCAGGGCTCGACCGCCTCGGCAATCGGGTCGAACTGCTGGGGCGGCACGTCCTCGATCGGTCGATCCCGCCACTGAACCAGGCTCATTTTCATGGCCACGGTGTTTCGGGCACAGTTCACCGAGTACGTTCTGATCAGGCGATTGGGCTTGGTCGCGTTCTCGTAGACCGTATTGACCTGGACTTCATACACCGGGTCCGGGCCGGCGACGGGCTCACCGGGTTTCGGTGGGTTCTTCCGGCGCAGCTGCTTGAGGTAGGCCTTCTGCTCCTCCTGCGTGGCGGTCTGCATGAAACCCATCAGGTCCGAGCGGCTGTTGAGTGTCAGTGCGTCGACCACCCATGCCTCGCGGCCCGGCTTGTCGCCACCGGCAAATATGACCCAGCTGTCTGTGGCATGCGACGGCGCCGCCAGTGCCAGTCCGGCAATCAGCACAATGTATGGAGAAATCTGCATGGACGGTTCCTTCCTATGACGTGGCGACTACATCACACCTTGCGATGCGCTCCACTATCAGTGAACTCCAACTTGACGTGCGGTTGCGCAACGAGATGGCAGGCTGCCAGACCACGTCCGACAGATGCACGCCACATACAAGTCACCCCAAATCAGGGGCCGGCTGCGCGACCTGCGGCTCAGAATTCCTCGAAGATGGGCTTGGTACAGTTGGCGCACACCTCTTCACAGATGCCGGCAACGTCATTCTTGCACTTTGTCTGCGCGGACATACGCGCGAGCTGAAGAGCCCCAGCTGATGCGATAGCCGCCTGCCCTGCGCCGCTGCGTCCCTTTGGAATGAGCCAGGAAACACATTGATTGTAGTACGTGAAATGGGCGACACAGTCCTTCGCACCGGTAGACTGACAACGCGCCACCGCTTCCCGCTCAGCTTCCTCTTTCGTCCGCTTGCCGTCAGAGAATCCCGCGTCACTTGTCGCCGTAGCCTCGGCAATGGCCCCCCAGGTCTTTATCCAATGCCCTGTTGGAGTGCTGAGCCGAATTTCCTGCGAACCAGAGCTCCCAGAACCGCCGCCGCTTGGTATGGGTGCGCAGCCTTGCGCGCCCTGTCCGCCGATCGGGTAGTAGCCAGACGGGCTCACCCCCGTTTTCACGGACACTTACAAGAAGGCCGATCCAGGCCATGAGGAGTGTTCATGTCAAAGCGTAGGAAGTTCAGTGCCGAGTTCAAGCGTGGTGCGGTTGAGCA
>NZ_JBRRCR010000111.1:0-11070 GCF_056759115.1 Stenotrophomonas sp. STEN087
GCGGGCCGCGCCCGGGGGTGGGGCGCCGGGGCGGCGCCGGGGCCCCCGTAGCCCGCCGCGGGGGCCGGGCCCCCCCGCTCCCGGGGGGTTGCGGGCCAGCGGCCGGCACTACCGATCGTGGTCAGAACTTGTAGTTCACGCCCAGCACGTAGGTGCGGCCCCACTCGATGTATTCCAGCGGGCGGTCCTTGGTGCCGGCGTAGGTGCGGTACGGCTCGTTGGTCAGGTTGCTTCCCTGCAGCAGCAGGGTCAGGCCACGCATGGCGCTGCTGTCGCTGAAGGTGTAGCTGATCTGCGCATCGGTCACGTTCTCGCCCACCACGTAACGCAGCGTGCGGTTGCCGTTGAAGTTGCCGATCTCACCGATGAAGTCCGAACGACGGCGCTGGCTCACGCGTGCTTCGAAACCATTGCGCTCGAAGTAGGCGGTGAAGTTGTACACGCGGTCGGACAGGCCGGGCAGGCTGATCGGATCCGAACCCACGCTGGAGGCGCTTTCCGGGTCGAGGATCTTGATGTCGCTCTTGTTGAAGGTCGCGCTGGCCTGCACGCCGAAGCCACGCAGGCTCTCGGTCAGCATGTCCAGCGGGAACGATGCGGTCAGTTCCAGGCCCTTCAGCGTGCCGCCCTTGCCGTTTTCCGGGGTGGAGAACGTACCGGTGGTCAGCACCGGCACGGTCATGCCCGGCGGCGGCACGTAGCTGCCCAGCAGGTCGGTGAAGTCGTAGTCGTCCACCGACTGGGTGTAGACGTAGCTTTTCAGGTCCTTGTAGAAGATCGCGGCGGCCACGTAGGCCTTCTCACCGAAGTACTTCTCGTAGGACAGGTCGAGCGCGGTGGCACGCCACGGATCCAGCAGCGGGTTGCCGCCGCTGCCGCCGGGCTTGCCGGTGGCGGTATCCACGCCGAATTCCAGGCCGGCACGCATCTGGTCCACGCGCGGGCGCGCGACCTGCTTGGCCGCGGCGAAGCGCAGCGTCTGCTGGTGCGGGAACATGAAGGCCAGGTTCAAGCTCGGCAGCCAGTCGTTGTAGGTCTTGCCGTTGGAATACGGCTGGATGTTGCTGCCGGCCGGCTGCGAGCTGTCCCAGTAGCGCGAATCCGAGCTCTGGTCGGTGTGCTGCATCTGCACGCCGATGTTGCCGCGCACACCCACGTCACCGATGTCGGTGTTGAGGTTCAGGCGCGCCCAGGCGGTGGTGATCTTTTCCTGCACGACCCACGACTTCGGGATCAGGTAATCAAGGTTGTCGACCGGATCGAAGGTCATGTAGCGGCCGACGGCCGCCGGCACGTTCCAGGCCGGGATGTAGCCGATGCCGGCAAAGCCCAGGTTGACCGGCGAATACTGCAGGTCCGAGGCGATGTTGGCATCGCCCTGTGCGCCCAGCAGGATGTTGCCTTCGGACTGGGTCTTCACCTTGCGGCGGTCAGCGTAGTTCACGCCCACATCGATGTCCGGCGCCCATGAGGCAACGGCCTCGGGCAAGGCAATCGTCGCGGCCAGCTTGGCACCCTTCAGGCGGTCTTCCACCTGCGGCACCTTGCCGTAGCCGGAGCCGTAGATGGTGTTGGTCAGGAACAGCGCATCGGGGTTGGAGTAATCAAGGCCCGGGGTGATCTGCGAGAAGCCATTCGGGCGGATCTGCAGGCCGATGGTGTCCAGCTGCGGCATCGGGGTGAGCTGCAGGTTGTTTTCCAGGTTCAGCTCATCGCGCGTGGCCTTGGAGTAGTTCACATCGGCGACCAGCTTGACGCTGCCGAAGGTGAACTCGTTGTTCCAGCCGAACGCATCGATCTTGTCCTTGCGCTTGTTGTACATGCCGCGCACCAGCGGGTACACGCCACTGGCGGTGCCGCCGGTGAAGGTGCCATCGGCATTGACCTGCGGGTTGCTGATCAGCAGGCCCGGGGTATAGCCACCGTTGTAGTTGCTCAGGTTGAGCTCGAACTGGTTGGCGGTGTCGATCTGCTCGGCTTCGGTGTGGAACGCATCGAAGGTGCTGGTCCAGGCGTTGTTCGGCCGGAACTGGATGGTGGCCATCACGCCGTCGCGCTTGTTGTTGCCGGTACGGCGCAGCGCCTTGATGCCATCGGAGAAGTAGGTACCCGCGGCCACGCCCGGACGGTTGCCGTTGGTGGTCTGCTCGGTGGTCCACGGCTCGTACAGGCCGACCTGGTTTTCCTGGATCGGGTTGTCGCTGTGCGCGTAGCCGATCGAGATGCCCAGGGTCTTGTCGAAGAACTGGTCGATGTAGCTGGCGCTGAAGCGGTTGCCGAATTCATCGACGTTGGCGGCTTCGCCGAGCGAGCTCTTCTGCAGGCGGCCGCTGACCGCGATCACGCGGTCGGGGAAGCTGAGCGGACGCACGGTCTGCATGTCGATGGTGCCCGACAGGCCCTGGCCGACCAGGGCGGCGTCCGGGGTCTTGTAGACGGTCACGCCGTTGACCAGTTCCGAGGGGTACTGGTCGAACTCGACGCTGCGGTTGTCGCCGGTGCTGACCACTTCACGGCCGTTGAGCAGGGTGGTGGCGAAGTCGGGCGACAGGCCGCGCACGCTGATGACCTGGGCACGGCCGGCCACGCGCTGGGCGGCCAGGCCGGGCAGGCGGCCCAGCGATTCGGCGATGCTCACGTCGGGCAGCTTGCCGATGTCTTCGGCCGAGATTGCTTCGACCACCGAGGTGGCGTCCTGCTTGATCGCGATGGCGTTCTCGATGCCGCGGCGGATGCCGGTGACCTGCACGGTGTCCAGGTTGGTGGCGGACGTACCGGTGGTGGTGGCGGTTTCGGTGGACTGCGTGGACTGTGCCGATGCCAGTGACGGCACCAGTACAACGGCCAGCGCCAGACTCAGCGCGGTGCGCTTGTGGTTCAACATTTTCCCCTCCCAGGCAATGTTGTAGAGCATCTTGTGGTCGTCCCGGCGGTGCCGTGGACGTGCGACGCGGTGGCCGCTGTCGTCGCCGCTATGGTAGGCAGCGGCTTCTCCGCGGGAATCACCCTGCATACGTATTCAATGGCTTTCACAGCGTTGTAATCGATTCCAGTGCCCAGATCCCGGTAGTGCTGGCCGCTCGCCGGCAACCACGGGATGCGGATGGATGCCGGCCAGCGGCCGGCACTACCGTTCCAATCAGAGCGGGGTGAACCGGATCGCCTGGCCACCGCCCGGTGCCAGCACCAGGGTCAGGGCATCGGCGCTGGTCACCTCGCGCGTCTCGCGCTTGAACGCGAACGGATTGCTGCGGAAATCCGCGCCTTCGCCATCGCGGTAGATCTCGGCGCGATAGCGCATGCCCGGTTCCAGGAAGCCCAGCGACATCGGCAGCACGCGGCCGTGCTCATCGGTGATGCTGCCCAGGAACCAGTCACGGCTGTTGCGGTCGCGGCGCACGATGGTCACGTAGTCGCCCACTTCGCCATCGAGCACGCGGCTCTGTTCCCAGTCCACGGCCACGTCCTCGATGAAGCGGAACGCCTCGCGGTGCTGCAGATAGTGCTCGGGCAGATCGGCGGCCATCTGGATCGGGCTGTACTGCACCACGTACAGCGCCAGCTGGCGGGCCAGCGTGCTGGGAATGGCCTGGCCGTGGCGGCCCTTCAGGCTGAGGATGCCGGGCGTGTAATCGAACGGCCCGGCCAGCATGCGGGTGAACACCAGGTTGACCTCGTGTTCGGGCGGGTTCGGCGGCTGGCCCCAGGCGTTGTATTCCATGCCGCGCGCGCCTTCGCGCGAGATCCAGTTCGGGTAGGTGCGGCGCAGGCCGGTGTCCTTGATCGGCTCGTGCGGGTTCACCGACAGGTGCCGCTGTGCGGCTTCCTGCACCACCTTCAGATGATGGCGGGCCATGAACTGGCCGTCGTGCCACTCGCGCCACAGCGGGCCACCGGCCGGATTGCGGCGGTCGATCTGGCCGTCATCGCAGACGTAGCCGGTCTTGAACTGGTCAATGCCCAGCCGCGCATACAGGTCCAGCGCGGCGCCCAGCTGGTCCTCGTAATGCTCGATGGCGCAGCCGGTTTCGTGGTGGCCGATCAGGTGCACGCCCTTCTTCAGGCCGTAGGCGGACAGCGCCTCGATATCGAAATCGGGCGTGGCGCGGGTGAAATCGAAGTCGTAACCGTTGCCGACCCACATGCCGTCCCAGCCGGGATTCCAGCCTTCCACCAGCACGCCGCGGAAGCCGTGCGCGGCGGCGAAGTCGATCACCTTCTTGGTCTTGGCGGTGGTGGCGGCATGCTTCGGGCCGGTCGCCCAGCTTTCGATGTCCAGGTGCATCGACCACCACACGCCCAGATACTTGGCCGGCTTCACCCAGCTCACGTCGCCCAGTGCATTGGGCTCGTTGAGGTTGAGGATCAGGTCCGACTCGACCAGGCCGCCGGCGCGGTCGGCGATCTGCAGGGTGCGCCACGGCGTGGCGAAGGGCAGGGCGCGGCGCACCTTCCAGCCTTCGGCCGAGGGCGAAAGCTGCGCGCGCAGGCGCTGGCCCTCGGTGCGGCGCAGCCACATGCCGGCGTAGTCCACCAGCGCTGCCTCGTGGATGGCCACGTGCAGGCCGTCGTGGCTGCGCAGGGTCATCGGCGTGTGCACCAGCGGTACTTCGCGCAGCGGCGTGCGCTGGTACAGGTATTCGTAGTGGATCGGTTCGCCGGCCGGAATCCACCAGGCGGTCGAGTCGGGCGCGATGGCGAACTCGGTCAGCTCGTCATCGATGATCGCCTCGCGCAGGTTGGGCTGCTCGGGGAACACATAGCGGAAGCCGAGCCCGTCGTCGTACACGCGGAACACCACGTCCAGGCGGCGCTTGCTGCCGGTGGTCTCGGCCAGCTGCACGGTCAGCTCGTTGAAGTGGTTGCGGGTGACCCGGCGCTCGCCCCAGGGCTGTTCCCAGGTGTCATCAACGCTGCGCTGCTGCTGGCCGAGCAGGGCGAAATCGCGGTCGAGGCGGCCGTCGCGCAGTTCGAAGCCGAGCTTGGAATCGGCCACCACGGGTTCGCCGAAGCGTTCGACGCGGTAGCGCGCGGTGCCACCGTCCAGCACCAGGCTGACCGTGAGCACCTTGCCCGGTGATTCAACGCTGGCGACCTGGGGCGCGGCCTGGGCAAGGGTGGCCAGGCCCAGCAGGGCCAGCCCGGACAGATGCGCGAACACCGCGCGTAGTGCAGCAGATGAAGCCGGCATTTCCCCTCCCAAGGCGCCATTGGCAGACCCGGACCATAAGCCAGCGCGGCGGCCTGTCTTCACGCGACTGCGATGAATACGTATGCAACTGGCCGCAGGCCGCAGCGCCGCGTCTACCATGGGGCCAAGGCACCTTGAGGGAGGCGCCGCGCCCGCGCACCGTCATGGTGGCGCGGACCCACAACGGTGCAGAGAGGGAGGGAGGTCGACGGGCGCAAGCCGGTCTGCCGCTTCGATGCTGAAGATCATTTGCCTGACGGCTGCCCTCGGGGCAGCGCTGGGAACGACCGCGCACGCGGCCGACCTGGAATTCAACGGCCGCCATGCGCGCGCCGAAGCCGCTGCCAAGGGCAGCTTCGTGCTGCATGCGCCCAAGGGTGAAGTGCAGATTGCTGCCGCGCCCATGCGCAGCCAGACCGCCAGCGTGATGTTCGACGCGCTGTTCGCACTGGCCCAGCAGGAAATGGACCAGGACCGCGTCGATGCGATCCGCGATCCGTCCTTCGATGAAGGTCGCCCGGTGCCGTGCGAGTGCTTCCAGACCGGCGCGCGCTGGCCCTATGTGTGGACCCGCGATCTCAGCTTCGCCGCCGATCTGGCGCTGGCGAAGCTGGACCCGCAGCGCACCCGGCAGTCGCTGCAGTTCAAGCTGTCGGCCGCGCGCGATGGCCATACCCCCGGCCTGTTCGTGGCCCAGGACACCGGCTCCGGTGGCAGCTGGCCGATCAGCAGCGACCGCGTGGTGTGGTTCCTGGCCGCGCGCCACCTGCTGGATGATCCGGCCTTCGCCGACCAGGTCTGGCAGGCGCTGCAGGGCACCCTCGCGCAGGACCGGGCGAGGGTGTTCGACGCGCAGATGGGCCTGTACCGCGGCGAGACTTCGTTCCTGGACTGGCGCGAGCAGACCTACCCGGACTGGACGCGCGAGAACGTGCGCTTCATCGGCGATTCCTACGCGCTGTCCACCAACGTGCTGCACTACCAGGCCCTGCGCCTGGGCCAGCAGATGGCCGCGCAGCTGGGCGACGAGCGCAGCGAGCAGTACAAGGCCTGGGCCGATGCGCTGGCGCTGCAGATCGACGCACGCTTCTGGCGGCAGGACATGGGCCAGTACATGAGCTACATCGGCGAAGCGGCGCACCCGGTGCCCTACGCCAAGGTCGACCTGCTGGGCCTGTCGCTGGGCATCCTCGCCGACGTGCTGCCGGCCGAACGCGCGCAGCGGGCGCTGGCCGCCTACCCGATGGGGCCGGCCGGCAGCCCGGTGGTGTGGCCGCAGGAAGCGCAGCAGCCGATCTACCACAACCGCGCCATCTGGCCGTTTGTCAGCGCCTATTCGCTGCGCGCTGCGCGCAAGCTCGATGATGCCCCGCGCATCGCCGCCGAGATCCGTTCGCTGATGCAGGGCGCGGCGCTGGCTGGTTCCAACATGGAGAACTACGAACTGGTCACCCAGGCCGTGCACGTCGACGAAGGTGCGCTCAGTGGCCCGGTGGTCAATTCCGAGCGTCAGTTGTGGTCGGTGGCCGGTTACCTGGCCATGGTCAGCGAAGGCGTGTTCGGCCTGCAGGGCGATGGCAGCGTGCAGCCCAAGCTGCCGGCCAGCCTGGTGCCGGACCTGTTCGGAAAGCAGCGCCGCATCAGCCTGGACGCCAACGGCAAGCGCTACGTGCTGGAGCGGCCGAAGCAGCTGGGCGAGGGCCTGCTGGTGGCCGGCAAGGTCAAGACCCGCGGTACGACCACCACCGTGCAGCTGGTGCCGGCCGCAGTCGCGCCGCGCGCAGCCGTGGCCAGCGCCGATGCCAATGCGCGCGCACCGGCGACGCCGGCCGCGCCGCAGGCCAAACGCAGTGGCAAGGGCTGGACCGTGGCCGTGGCCGCCGACCAGGTGCTGTGGCAGGACGGCAAGGCCGTGCAGCCGGCCAAGGGCGTGGTGCGCGTGGGCGACGATGGCCTGCAGCATTGCCTGAGCCTGACCCGTCGCGAGGGCGCGCTGGAATCGCTGCACAGCCCGATGCTGTGCGTGGGCCCGCAGCAGGTGCTGCGCGGTGACCGGCAGTGGCGCTTCACCACGGCCAAGGCCGGCCACGTGCGCCTGCGCCTGCAGTACAACAACCCGAACGGGCCGATCAACACCGGCGTGACCGCAGCCGTGAAGCAGTTGAACCTGCAGTGCGCGGGCCAGCCGGCGCAGCGCCAGACGGTCACCCTGCCGCACAGTGTGGCCGCGCAGGAATCCACGGCGGTCAGCTTCGCCGTGCCCAAGGGCCGTTGTACGGTCACGCTTGAGGAAGGCTTCAACATGAGCGCACTGCAGCACTTCGCGCACTACACCGGCGGCAAGGGCGGGCGCGAGGGCGTGCTCAACCAGGCCCAGGTGCAGGCGCTGAAGGTGGCACCGGTCGCGGCCGTCGAGGGCGTACGATGAGCCGTCCCGCCAAGCCGCAGCTGTCGTTCTGGCAGATCTGGAACATGTGTTTCGGCTTCCTCGGCATCCAGTTCGGGTTTGCCCTGCAGAACGCCAACGCCAGCCGCATCTTCGAAACATTGGGCGCATCGCAGGACGCGGTGCCGGGGCTGTGGATCGCCGCACCGCTGACCGGCCTGCTGGTGCAGCCGGTGGTGGGTTATCTGTCCGATCGCACGTGGACGCGCTGGGGCCGGCGCCGCCCGTTCTTCATGATCGGTGCGGTGCTGACCACGCTGGCCCTGCTGGTGATGCCGAACTCGCCCACGCTGTGGATCGCCGCCGGCACGCTGTGGGTGCTGGATGCTTCCATCAACGTGTCGATGGAACCGTTCCGTGCCTTCGTCGGTGACCAGCTGGCGCCCCGCCAGCGTCCCACCGGCTATGCGATGCAGAGCTTCTTCATCGGCGTCGGCGCCATCGTCGCCAGCTTCCTGCCCTTCATCCTTACCCACTTCGGGGTCAGCAACACAGCGGCGCCGGGCGAAGTGCCCGATTCGGTGCGCTACGCGTTCTACTTCGGTGCGGTGGTGCTGCTGGCGGCGATCAGCTGGACGGTTTTCAGCACGCGCGAGTATTCGCCCACCGAACTTGCGTCCTTCGACGATGCCGAACCGCCGGCGCACCATGCCGGCGCCACCATCACCGGGCCCGCGCCGTGGGGCCAGGTGGCGCTTTGGCTGGGCCTGGGCGTGCTGCTGGCGGCACTGATCGCCTGGCGCCAGGGCGACAAGATGCTGTACGTGCTGGCTGGCCTGTGCGCGGGCTACGGCCTGCTGCTGGCACTGGCCCGTGCGCTGCCCGGCACGCACATGCTGGCCGCCATCGTCGGCGACCTGCGGGCGATGCCGGTGACCATGCGGCGCCTGGCCTGGGTGCAGTTCTTCTCGTGGTTCGCGCTGTTTGCAATGTGGATCTTCACCACCGCGGCGGTGGCCGGCACCCACTTCGGTTCCACCGATCCGCAGTCGGCCGCCTACAACGAAGGTGCCAACTGGGTGGGCGTGCTGTTCGGTGCCTACAACGGTTTCGCCGCGGTGGCCGCGCTGCTGATCCCGCCGATGGTGCGCGCGCTGGGCCTGCGCTGGAGCCACCTGGTCAACCTGTGGCTGGGCGGGGCAGGGCTGATCTCGATGATGTTCATCGATGATCCGCGCTGGCTGCTGCTGTCGATGGGCGGTGTCGGTTTCGCCTGGGCCTCGATCCTGTCCCTGCCGTATGCACTGCTGTCGGACAGCGTGCCGGCGGCGAAGATGGGCGTGTACATGGGCATCTTCAATTTCTTCATCGTGATCCCGCAGCTGGTCGCGGCCAGTGCGCTGGGCTTTGCCCTGCGTGCGTGGCTGGGTGACCAGCCGATCCATGTGCTGGTGCTGGGCGGCTGCAGCCTGCTCGTCGCCGGCTTGTGCGTGCTGCGGGTTCCGTCCCGTCCGGAGGTGGTGTGATGCGTGGTGTGTTGGCTGTTGCTGTTTCCCTTGCCCTGTTTGCCGGTCAGGCCGTGGCCGCGCCGCGCCCGGACTATGTCGGCACCACCGAGCCGTTCGCCAGCGATGCGGTGTACTTCGTGGTCACCGACCGCTTCGTCAACGGTGATACCTCCAACGACCACCGCGACCAGGGCGGCAAGCACCGCACCTTCGATATCCCGGTGCCGTGCCCGGACAAGGTCGACGGCAACATCGGCTACCTCGGCGGCGACTTCCGCGGCGTGCTCGACAACGCGCAGTACATCCGCAACCTCGGCTTCGGCGCGGTCTGGATCACGCCCATCGTCGACAACCCGGACGAGGCGTTCACCGGCAGCAAGCCGATCAGCTGCACCAGCACGCTGACCGACCGCGGCAAGACCGGCTACCATGGCTACTGGGGCATCAACTTCTACAAGCTCGACGAACACCTGCCGAGCAAGGATCTGGATTTCGCCGGCCTCAACAAGGGCCTGCACGATGCCGGCCTGAAGGTGGTGCTGGATATCGTCGGCAACCATGGTTCGCCGGCATGGACCATGCCCAAGCGGCAGCCGCAGTTCGGCCAGATCTTCGACAAGGACGGCACGCTGATCGCCGACCACGAGAATCTGCCGCCGCAGAAGCTGGACCCGAAGCACAACCCGCTGCACGCGTTCTACAACAACATCGGCCCGGTCGACAGCAAGGACGGTTCGATCTTCGATGGCAACCTGGCCGAGCTGTCCGATTTCAACCAGGACAACCCGGCGGTGATGGACTACCTGGTTGGGGCCTACCTGCAGTGGACCGCGCAGGGCGTGGACGCGCTGCGCATCGACACCATCGGCTGGCTGCCGCATCCGTGGTGGCACGAGTTCGTCAACCGCATCCGTGCCGCGCATCCGGGCATGTTCATGTTTGGCGAAGCGTTCGACTACAACGCGGCCAGCATCGCCGAACACACCTGGCCGGCCAACGCCAGCGTCAGCGTGCTCGACTTCCCGCTGCGTGGCGCACTGGAACAGACCTTCGGCACCACCGGCAAGGGCTTTGAAACGCTGGCCGAACCGCTGCACCTGACCGGTGGCCCGTACGCCAACCCGTATGAGCTGATGAGCTTCTACGACAACCACGACATGCCGCGCCTGCAGGCCAGCGACACCGGCTTCATCGACGCGCACAACTGGCTTTTCACCGCGCGCGGCATCCCGGTGGTCTATTACGGTTCGGAAACCGGCTTCATGCGCGGCCGCGCCGAACATGCCGGCAACCGTGCCTACTTCGGCCAGCAGCGCGTGGATGACGCGCCGCAGAGCCCGATCTTCGCGCCGCTGCAGCGCATCGCCAAGCTGCGCGAGGCCACCCCGGCCCTGCAGCGCGGCCTGCAGGTGAACGAGCGCCTGCAGGGCGACGAAGCGGTGTTCTTCCGTGTGCTGCAGCATGGCGACGTGACGCAGACCGCGCTGGTGCTGCTGAACAAGGGCGATGCCGCGCGCAGCATTGACGTGGAACGCTACCTGCAGCCCGGCACCTGGCGCGACGCGCTGGGCGGCGGCGAGCTGAAGGTGAAGCGCACGCTGAAGGTGGAGGTGCCGGCGCACGGCGTGAAGGTCTACGTGCTGGATGCACCGGTGCAGCAGCCGGCCCTGCAGGCCGAGCTGGACAAGGCCGTGGCCGACCAGCAGGCGCGCGACCAGCGGTTGAAGCGGTAGTGGGGGGGGGGGGGGGGCCGCCCCCCCCCCACCCCCCCCCCCCCCGCCCGGCCACGGACAGGTTCCGTGCGCGCCAGCCACGGAGTGAAGAAGGAAGGGCAGGAGCGGGTCGCGGCGCTGCGCTTGCTCGGAGCCGAGCATGGCTCGGCTCTTATCTCTTCCGACTCTGGCACTTTAGGTGCCGAGAGCCCGGCGCGGACGACCGTTCGGCTCTAGGTCTTTTCGATCGCTCTGTAGCAAGGATCTCCGCGC
>NZ_JBRRCR010000112.1:0-10885 GCF_056759115.1 Stenotrophomonas sp. STEN087
GGGGGGGGGGGGGGGGGGGGGGGGGGGGGGCCCCCGTCGGCCGATGTGTGCGCGCCTGGCCCCCCCCGTGGGGGGTATTCCGCGGTTCCCGCCCCCCCCCCCCCCCCCCGGCCCATCCAGCAAACCCCAACTGCAACGATCAGCCACGAGGGGCTCCGCCGTTCGCAGCCTACGGCGAAGCCGCGCTCTTCGGCGGGCGGCAGAGCAGTCGACTAACAGTCGACTCTACCGCGCGGGTGCCGGTGCCGCCGCAGGCGCAGGCTCCGCCGCCGTATCCACCCGCGCGATCACCGACATCCCCGGCCGTAGCCGCGCCGCCAGCTCCTGCCCCGGATCAATCGAAATCCGGATCGGCAACCGCTGCACCACCTTGGTGAAGTTGCCGCTGGCATTGTCCGGGCGCAGCACGCTGAACTCCGAACCGGTGGCCGGCGCGATCTGCTCCACGTGGCCGTGCAGGCGCTGGCCCTTGAACGCATCCACCGAGAACGTCACCGGCTGGCCGATGCGCATCTGCCAGGTCTGGCCTTCCTTGTAGTTGGCCACCACCCACAGCGCCTCCGGCACCAGGAACAGCAGCTGCGAACCGGCCGCCACATACTGGCCCACGCGCACGCTGGCCTCGCTGATCTGCCCGTCGCGCGGTGCATGGATCACCGTGTTGGCCAGGTCGATGCGGGCCAGTTCCAGCTGCGCCTGCGCGCTTTCCACCTGCGCCTCCAGGCCCTTGCGCGCCACCTGGGTCGACACCAGGGTCTCCTCTGCGATGCGGATCTGCGCCTGCGCCTGCTGCACGCTGGCCTGCGCTGATGCCTGGGTCGTTCGGAACTTGTCGCGGTCGTTGATCGAGACCAGCTGCTGCGCGGCCAGTTCCTCGTAGCGCTTGGCTTCGTTGCGTGAGCGCTGCAGCTCGGCCAGGCCGGCGGACAGCGTGGCGCGGGTTGAAGCGATCTGCGCGCGGTTCTGCGCCTGCGACTGGTCCGAGTTGGCCAATGCCGCGCGCGCGCTGTCCAGCGTCGCCTCGGCCTGCGCCACCTTCTGCGCGTAGATGCGGTCGTCGATGCGCAGCAGCGGCTCGCCCTTCTTCACGTGCTGGAAGTCTTTCACCAGCACCTCGGTGACATAGCCGGCCACCTGCGGCGCCATCACCGTGATCTGCCCGCGCACGTACGCGTTGTCGGTGACCATCACGCTGCTGGTGAACGGCCACAGGTTCCACGCGCGCAGGATCAGCGCGATGCCCAGCAGCGCGACCACCACCATCACCACCACGCTGCGTGAGCTGGGCTTGAGGTATTTCGGTGCCGCCGCGGGCGCGGCAGGCGTGGACGCAGGCGCAGGCGCAGGCGCAGGCGCAGCGTCGGTCGGCGGCGGTGGGCTGACGTTCTCGGGGGCGTCGCTGTCGGGGCGGGGCGGTAGCGGAGACATGGCGGCGGGCTCAGTGGGGCGGGGCGGCGGTGACCGCAAGGGGCGGAGACGGGTGGCGCTTGTGCCATTGCTTGAGCACGGCGGTGCGCAGCGACAGCAGCAGCAACCAGCACAGGAAGCCGATGGCCAGCCAGCCGCTCAGGGTGAAAACATCATTGAAGGCGCGCACATTGGCTTCGCGGCGGGCCGTGGTCGCCAGCTGCGCGGTGCCCTGCGCGCTGCGCAGCACCGGGTCGGTGATCTGCGCGGCGTAGATCTGCTGCTGGATGCGCAGGCGCTGCGCGACCACCGGGTCGGCCGGGTCCAGCTGGCTGGTGATCGCGCTGGAATACAGCTGCTCGCGGTGCAGCTGGAAGGTGCCCAGCACCGCCGAACCGGCCAGGCCACCCAGGGTCTGGGTGATCGACAGGGTGACCAGGAAAGTGATCATGTGGTCCACGCCCTGTTTCAGCGCCGCGGAAATGCCGAGCATGATCAGCGGGCCCATGAACATGCCGGCACCGACCGAGGCCAGGAACTGGCTGATGTAGAAGTCGTGCGGCCGGTCCAGGCTGGTCCTGCTCTGGTCGAAGAACGCTGCAGTGCCCAGCAGCAGGATGGCCATCAGCAGCTGGGCGATCAGCCGCTTCGGCCCGAAGGTGAGCGAGGCACCGGCGATGCCGACGATCACCCCGGCCAGGATCACCACGAACAGCGGGCGCATCTGGTCCGGGCCCATGCCCAGCGTGCGCATCAGGTTGACCACGCCGTAGGACTGTTCGGTGGTGAGGAAGCGCAGCAGGAACGCGCCGACGATGAAGTGCAGCACCGGCAGCGTGGAAAGCCAGCGGATCTGCAGCAGCGGGTTGCGCCGGTAGTGTTCGATGACCAGTGCCGTGGTGGCCAGCGCGATCGAAGCGACCAGGGCCCAGCCCAGCCACGGCGTGTTCAACCACCAGCGCGTGTAGCCCTGCGCCAGCACCACCACCAGCAGCGCCACGGCCGGTGCGAGCAGGGCGAAGGTGAGGAAATCCAGCGGCTCGAAGGCCTTGACCTGCATGCCCGGTGGCAGCTTCAGCACCACCACTGCGGCAAACGCGCACAGCGCCAGGCCCGCCTCGAACGAATACAGCTGGTGCCACTGGCCGGTATCGACCAGCGCCGGCGAGACGATCCAGGCGATCGGCACCGCCAGCTGCGACAGGCCGACACCGACCACCAGCAGGTTGCCGGTGAAGCGCCGCGGCAGCGCCTGCAGCATGTACAGCGTGCCCAGCGTCGAACACGCGGCGCCGGCAAAGCCGCTGGCCGCGCGGGTCAGCATCGTGGTCTCGAAGCTGCCGACGAACAGGTGCAGCACCGCCAGCGCCGCATACAGGCCCAGGCCGATCTCGGCGAACAGGCGGATGCCGTACTGCTGGCGGAACTTGAAGGCCAGCAGGTTGGCGGTTACGTTGACCATGGCATAGGCCGCCACCAGCCAGCTGCCCTGGGTGGGCGTCAGCGCGAGCTGGCCCTGCAGGAAGGGCAGGTTGGCGGTGACCAGCGCATTGCCGAGGCCGCCGGTGATGGCCACCAGCAGCGACACCAGCGCATAGGCCGCGCGACGGTACGGGGGGTGCCAGGGCATCGAGGCCGAACCGGGCATGGTCGGCTTCTCGTGCTCCTCCCAGTCCGGAACCGGCTTGAGATACGGCTGGACCATCAGCGCCCCTGGTTGGCTGCTCCCTGGAGGCCGCCGCGCAGCAGCTGCAGGGCGCGCCCGGCCAGCTGGGCACGCTCTTCGCGGGTCTTGCCGCGCAGGGCTGCGCCCAGCATGCCCGAGATCAGTGAAATATCCGTCTTTTCCAGGTCCGGCCGGCACAGGCCGGCGGCCTTGGCGCGGGCGATCGGCGCTTCCAGCAGGTCGCGCACGGTCTCGCGCGCGATGCGCATGGCGGCCACGTCCGAATCCACCGCGCGCCAGTAGTCGGCCAGCGCCGGCGAATCGATGATGCGCTGGGCCATGCCTTCGAAGACCTCGAACAGGGCGTCGTCGCGGTCGCCCAGCTGTTCCACCTGGCGGCGGATGCGGTCGACGGTCCGCTGCAGCAGCGCCTGGATCAGCGCGGTGCGGTCGGGGAAGTTGCGGTACAGGGTGGCGCGGCCCACCTGGGCGCGTTCGACCACCAGGTCCAGTGGCGCGGTGACGCCGTGTTGGCCGAACACATGGTCGGCGGCATCAAGGATGAGGGCACGGCGGGCAGCAGCATCAGCACGTTGGGTGGTCATGGCTTCATTATCGGACACGTGTGTCCGGTTGGCGAGACGGTGAGTGACGGGAATGTCCGTTTGTTGCTCTACGCACATCTTTGTAAATGCGGCGTGAAGATGATGCCCGTGGGAGCGCGCCCATAAAAAACGGGGGCCATGAGGCCCCCGGGAGAGAACGGCGATGAACGTCGCCAGGAAATGGTTGGCTGGGACCAGTAGATCCACGCCATGCGTGGATGACCTATCGCATGCGTGGATGCCCGATCAGAAGTACGCGCGGATACCGAAGGCGACACCACGGCCCGGCAGCGGCGAGTAGTCACGCAGCAGCGAGGTGTGCGGACGCACTTCACGGTTGGTCAGGTTGCTGCCATCCAGGAACACCTCGTAGCTGTTGCTGTCGGTGCGGTCCCAGCGGTAGGCGAAGTGCGCATCGACCAGGGTGTAGCCGTCGCTCGGCTCCTCGTTCTGGGCCACGTCCTTCTGACGGCTGTAGCGCACCGCGCCCACCGAGGCGCGCCAGCCGTCCTTCGCCCAGCGCAGGTCGGCGCCGACGCGGGCCGGGGCGATGCGCGGCAGGTAACCGGTGTTGGCCAGGTCCACGCTGTAGTTGTGGTTGTGGTCACCGTGCGGCACGGCGATGTCCAGCGTGCGGCTGCCGCTGCCATCCAGCTTGGCCTGCACGTAGTCACCGAACACGCGCAGGTCCCAGTCGCCGGCGTTGCCTTCGAACAGGTGCACCAGCGCCTCGGCCTCGGCACCCTTGAACACCGCATCCTGCTGCGTCCAGGTACGCACCGGCAGGCCTTCGGTGATGCCGGTGTCGGCCAGGTAGATGAAGTCCTTGAACTTCGTCTGGTAGATCGCGGCGGAGAAGTCCAGACGGTCGCTGTGGGTGTGGATGCCCAGCTCGACGCGCTGGCCGCGCTCGGTCTTCAGGTCGGCATCGCCGATTTCCAGCGAACGGGTGGCGATGTGCGCGCCGGCCGCGTACAGCTCTTCATTGGTCGGTGCGCGCTCGGAGCTGTCCACGCCGACGCGCAGGTCGACCGCATCGTTGAGCTTCCAGATGCCGGCGGCGGACAGGTTGGTGGCGTCGAACTTGCGGCGACGGTAGTCACCGGTCGGGTCCAGCTTCACCTGGTCGTGGCGGCCGCCCAGTTCCAGCTTGAACGGGCCGAACTGCTTTTCCTGCAGCACGAACAGGCCGGCGTTCTTCGTGTTGGTGTTCGGCACGAACGCTTCTTCGCCGATGGCGCCGAAATCGCTGTTGCCGAACTGCACGCCGAACGCGCCGTCCCAGCCGCCGATCTGCTGCTGCACGGCTTCCAGGCGGGTTTCGATGCCGCGGTTGGTGAAGCGGGTGGACGGCGTGCCGGCTTCCAGCTCCACGTGTTCGTAATCGGTGTAGGCCACGCGTGCGTTGACGTTCTTCAGGAACGAGACCGGGTTATAGATGCCGGCCTTGGTCTCGAAGCGGTTCTGCACCATGTCGATGCGGACGTCATGCTCGTCGCCTTCCTCCTCCTCGTCGCCATGGTCGTGGTCATGGTCGTGGTCATCGCCATCGGCATGCACGTGGGCGCCGTTGGGAATGCCGTAGTTGGTGCGGTAGGTGCTGGCCGACACGCCGAAGTAACCGCCTTCGCCCAGCCAGGTGGCACCGACGCCACCGGCGCGGGTACGGATGGAGCTGTTGTCCAGGCGGCCGCGGCGCGGCTCTTCGCCTTCCTCGCCGGCGTGGTCGTGATCGTGGTCTTCGTGATGGTCTTCCAGACTGTCGATCAGCGCGTAGCCGGGGATGCGGTAGTCATCGCCATTGCGCACCAGACCGTCGACGTGCAGCACGACGTTGCCGCTGACGCCGTCGAGGCGGAACATGCCGCTGCGCTCGTCGTTGACCGAGTTGCCACGCACTTCGGCGCGGCCGCTGAGCGGACGGTCCGGCAGTTCGCGGGCGATGCGGCCATCGACCACGTTCACCGCGCCGCCGATGGCGCCGCTGCCGAACAGCAGGGTGGCCGGGCCCTTCAGCACTTCGATCTGGTCCGCCAGGAACGGCTCGATGCTGGTGGCGTGGTCGGCGCTGACGGTGGAAGCATCCATGTTGCCCATGCCATTGGACAGCACGGCCACGCGCGGGCCTTCCTGGCCGCGGATGATCGGGCGTCCGACGCCGGGGCCGAAGAAGGTGCTCTGCACGCCGGGCAGCTTGGCCACGGTGTCACCCAGGGTGCCGGCCTTCTGCTCGTCCAGGCGCTCGCCGGCCAGCACGTCCACCGGGCGGGCCAGCGACTCGGCATCGCCCTGCAGCGGCGAGGCGGTGACCTGCACCGACGACAGCTCGGTCAGGTGGCGGTCACGATGGGTGTCCTGGTCGGCGGCGGCAAACGCGGCCGACGGCAGCAGGGCGGCGAGGGCCAAGGCCAGGGAATGCGGCTTGAAACGTGGGTGGTGAGAGGGCATCCGGTGCTTCCTTTGTTACATTGTATCAATCGGGTGGCGCACGTATCCCGTCGTGGGACAGGGGGAGGGAAACCGTGCGGGTCGGGGACAGATGTTATATTATTCCATAACGATTCGCCGACCCTGCTGGAAGTCATGTCCCTGTCCTCCTCCTTCCACCGCCTGCTCGACCGCTTCGGCGCCACCGGTTCGATGCTGTGCGCCATGCACTGCGCGGTGATCCCGGTGCTGCTGGCGATCGCCCCTTCGCTGGGCCTTTCGTTCTGGCTGAGCGACGGCGTGGAAATGACCCTGGTGGTCTTCGTGACCCTGCTCGGCCTGTTCAGTCTGGTCATGGGCTACCGCCGCCATGGCGCCCTGCGCGCGCTGGGTTTCCTGCTGCCGGGCCTGGTCGCCCTGTGGGCAGGTGTGCTGGTCGATGCGTTGCACCACAACGCCGTGCCGCACGCGGTGGTGATGACCCTCGGTGGCCTGCTGGTGGGCGTGGCCCACCTGGTCAACCTGCGCCTGAACCACGTCCACGTCCACGACGCCAGCTGCGCGCACTAGGCGCGTCGTGTTAGGCTTTCCGATCGTGCGCGGGGGCGTCCAGCAAGACGGCCCCGCCGAGCCCGTGTCAGCACGGGGTAACCAGATTTCACACTTTAGGAGTTGAAGACATGGGTAAGGGTGACCGCAAGACCGCCAAGGGCAAGCGCTACAACGCCAGCTACGGCAATGCCCGTTCGCACACCGCGAGCAAGGTCGCTGTAGGCGCCGGTGCCCCGGTTGCCAAGAAGACCGTGGCCAAGGCTCCGGCCAAGAAGGCCGTGGCGAAGAAGGCTGCTGCCAAGGCCTGATCCGGCCGGGTAAGTGGTCCAAAGAAAAACGCGGCGCCTGGCGCCGCGTTTTTTTTGTGCCCGGCGGCCGTTGGAATCAACGCAATGTCTTCTGCAGCGTCTCGGCGTTGCCATCATTCGGCGCGGCCGGCACCTGCAGCAGCTGCGCCAGCAGCGGATAGACATCGACGTTGTCGAAGCCATCGATCACCAGCCCCTGGCGGAACGACGGACCGCGTGCGACGAACACGGCGCGCATCGAGGGCAGGACGTTGTCATAGCCGTGCGAGCCACGATCCTGGTGGGTGCGCGTGCTGATCCGCTCGGCGCGCAGTGCGTCCCAGCCCTCATCCATCTGGCAGACGATGGGCGGCACGCGCGGGTGCGAACCGTAGTGCCAGCGTGCCGGCAGCGATTCCTTCTTCCAGCATTCGTAGTGGGCGTGGCGACCGAGCAGGGCGCGCTCGGCCTGTGCCTCGCGGCCGGCGACCGGCGCGAAACCGACCGACTGGCCCTGGCTGACGTTGCGCGCGATGGACGGATCGGCCATCGACTCGGTGGACACCACATGGCCCTCGGCCACGCTGGCCATGCCGTGGTCGGAGACCACGATGACGTTGGTGGTGGCCGCCAGCCCGCTGGCTTCCAGGCCATCCAGCACCTGGCCGACGATCTCATCCGCCTGCACGATCGCATCGCGGTACTCGGTCGAATCGGGGCCATGGTTGTGGCCGGCCTTGTCGACGTTTTCCATGTACAGGGTGGTCAACCGCGGTGCATCGGCATCGGTCTGCGCCAGCCATTCCAGCACCGTACGCGCGCGCTGCTGCAGCGGTTCCTTGCTGTTGTAGACCTGCCACTGGCTGGGGCGGGTCCCGTCGATCTCGGCTTCGCTGCCCGGCCAGGACGTGGTCGCGGTGCGCACGCCGACCTTCTCGGCACCGACCCAGATCGGCTCGCCGCCCCACCAGCCACTGTTGGTCACTGCGTCGCGGTCACCCAGGCTGAAACGGCCCAGCTGGGCATCGTCCATGCTGTTGTTGACAATGCCATGGTGGTCCGGGCGCAGGCCGGTGACGATGGTGTAGTGGTTGGGGAAGGTCAGCGACGGATAGGAGGGCGTCATCCAGCGCGCACGCACGCCGCCATCGATGATGCGCTGCAGGTTTGGAGTGAGCCCCCGGTCCAGCGCATCGGCACGCAGGCCATCGATGGAGATCAGCAGCAGTTTCGGCGGCGGCGCGTCGGCGCGCGCAACCGGCGCGGACGAAGAAGGCGTGGTCGTGCAGGCCGCCAAGGGCAGCAGCAACGCCAGCGAGCAGGTCAGGCGTACGGAAGTCATCGCGACATCATAAGCGCGCGCAATGACGCACCCAAGACACGGCGCGCAGAAGCGCGCCGTGTCCACGCATTTTTCCGCGTCCGGACACAGTAGAGCCACGCCATGCGTGGATGATTCATTCGATATCTGACAGATGTGCCGACCAACGGTCGGCACCCACCACCAGCAGTTCCCATCAGCCGCGTGGACCTGTCGAAGGCGGGGCACTGTGGGTTTTCGGGGTGTGAGCGGCAGGGCTGCCGCGACCAAGCCCCCATGGACGGGTTTACGGCGTCCCCGCAAACCCACAGTGCCCCGCCATCCCACGGAATGCCGCTTCGGCTTTTGACGTTGACGTTGCATTGAGCGGGTGCAGGGCGCAGCCCTGCCGGAACACCCAGAACCCTCAGGCAAACAGCGGTGCCTGCCGCTGCTCCAGCCGCAGCAGCGCCGCCTTGATCTCCAACCCACCCCCAAACCCGGTCAACGCACCATTGCTGCCAATCACCCGATGGCACGGCAGGATGATCGGCAACGGATTGCGCCCATTCGCCGCGCCCACCGCACGCGTCGCCGTCGGCTGGCCCAGGTGCTGCGCCAGCTGCAGGTAACTCCAGGTCTGCCCGAACGGAATCAGCGCCAACGCACGCCACACCCGCAGCTGGAACGGCGTGCCCTGCGGTGCCAGCACCAGATCGAAGGTGCTGCGCTCACCGTGCAGGAACTGCAGCAGCTGCTCGCGCGCCGCCGGCAGCGCATCCGGTGAATACAGCCAGTCGCCGCGGCCGCGCGCTGGGTGGCGGTTTTCCGGGAACAGCACGTGGGCCAGGCCACGTTCGTCACCGGCGATGGTCAGCTCGCCGATCGGGCTGTCGAAACGATCGAACAACAAGGTCATGTCGGTTCTCCAACAAAAGTGCCGGACAGGTGCCACAGGTGCAGCACCGCATAGGCGCGCCAAGGCCGCCAGGGTTGCGAACGTGCTTCGGTCGCACGTTCGCTCAGGCGCTGGCCCTGCGCATGGCCGAGTACCTGCTGCAGTACCAGGTCACCGGCGGGGAAGGCATCGGGTTGGCCCAGGCCACGCAGGGCGATGTACTGCGCTGTCCATGGCCCGATACCGGGCAGGGCCACGCAGCGGGCGACGAAATCCTCCAGTGCCTGGCCGGGGCCGAAGTCCAGTTCACCACTGGCACAGGCCGCCGCCAGCGCACGCACGGTGGCCGCACGCGTGCGCGGTAGGCCGATCGATTCCAGCGGTGCCTCGGCCAGCACCTCCGGTGCCGGAAACTGGCGGTTGAACTCGGCGGGCATGCCGGGCAGGTGCGCACCCCAGGCATCGACCAGGCGGCGTGCGAAGGTGGTGGCCGCTGCGACTGTCACCTGCTGGCCCAGCACCGCGCGCACGGCCACTTCAAAACCATCCCAGCCGCCGGGGACGCGCAGGCCGGGCCGCTCGGCGATGCCGCGTGCCAGCAGCGGTTCCTCGGCCAGGGCGGCGTGCACCTGCTGCAGGTCGGCATCGAGGTCGAAGACCCGGCGCACGCGGCGCACGATGTCCGGAATCAGCCGCGGATCAACCGCGCCCAGCTGCAGGCGCAGTTCCGGTCGCTTGGGGTCAGCGGTGACGCGCAGGAGGGTGGGGCGTTCCGGCGTGCCGAGCACGCGCTGGTAACTGTCCTCGCCGATCAGTTCGATGCCCGGCAGGCTGCGCTTGCGCAGGAAGGCGAGCATGCGCGGGAAATCCAGCGGCGGGCGATAGCCCAGGCGCAGCACCAGGCTGCCATCGTCGGCTGCCGAGGGAGTGTGCTGGCGGCGCAGCGCGGTCGGCGCCATGCCGCAGCCCTGCAGGAAGGCGGTGTTGAAGCGGCGCAGGCTGTTGTAGCCAGCGGCCAGGGCAACGTCGGTGACCGGCAGGGTGGTTTCGGTCAGCAGCTGCTTGGCCAGCAGCAGGCGATGGGTGGCGTGGATCTGCCCGGGCGTGGCGCCCAGGTGCTCGACGAACAGGCGCTGCAGCTGGCGTGCGCTCACGCCCAGTTTCGCGCCCAGTTCTGCCACGGCCTGGTCCTGCAGGAAGCCGCCATGGATGAGCGCCAGGGCGCGCTGTACGGTCTGCCCGGCCAGGGCCTGTTGTGCCTGCGGGGCGAGTTCGGGGCGGCAGCGCAGGCACGGCCGGTAGCCGGCGGCGGCGGCCGCGGCGGCGGTCGGGTAGTAGCTGATGTTGCGCGGCTTCGGCGGCGGTGCCGGGCAGACCGGGCGGCAGTAGATGCCGGTGCTGCGCACGGCGGTGAAGAACACGCCGTCGAAGCGCGCGTCGCGGGCCAGGCGGGCGCGGTCGCAGGCGGCGTGGTCGAGGGTGGGGGCGGTGTCCATGGCGCCAGTCTAGGGCGGGGCGGGGGGAGATACTCGCCGGATTCGGACATGGATGTTGGCGGGGGTTTTGGCAGGGCTTGCAGCCCTGCACCCGCAAGGTCAACGTCAACTTCCAGGTCAAAAGCTGGCAGTCCGTGGGATGGCGGGGCGGGGGGGGGGGGGGGGTGCCGCCCCCCAACAACACAGAAAGGGGCGGGGGCGGGCCCCCCAAGCGCGCCACGCCCCGCGCCCCCCCCCCCCCCCCCCC
>NZ_JBRRCR010000113.1:0-10712 GCF_056759115.1 Stenotrophomonas sp. STEN087
GCGCCATGGATGGCGCGACCGAGGCTACATGGACGTACTTGCGCCGTCCCCTGCCACCGGACCCACCCCGCCATCCCACGGATACCCCGCTTTTGACGTTGACGTTGCTTCGGCAGGTGCAGGGCGCAGCCCTGCCCAACCCCAACCGGTGGTTGCAGCAGCAACCGAAAAAATTGTCCATGATCAAGCGACCCCCACGTTGTACGGCCCGCCCGTTCCGCCAGCCATGCCTGAATACCGCTCCCGCACCTCCACCGCCGGCCGCAACATGGCCGGCGCCCGCGCCCTGTGGCGCGCCACCGGCATGAAGGACGGCGACTTCCACAAGCCGATCATCGCCATCGCCAACTCCTTCACCCAGTTCGTGCCCGGCCACGTGCACCTGAAGGACCTCGGCCAACTGGTCGCGCGCGAGATCGAGAAGGTCGGCGGCGTCGCCAAGGAATTCAACACGATCGCGGTCGACGACGGCATCGCCATGGGCCACGACGGCATGCTGTATTCGCTGCCCAGCCGCGAGATCATCGCCGACTCGGTCGAGTACATGGTCAACGCGCACTGCGCCGACGCGCTGGTGTGCATTTCCAACTGCGACAAGATCACCCCCGGCATGCTGATGGCCGCACTGCGCCTCAACATCCCGGTGGTGTTCGTCTCCGGCGGCCCGATGGAGGCCGGCAAGACCAAGCTGTCCGAGCACAAGCTGGACCTGGTCGATGCGATGGTCATCGCCGCCGACGAAAGCGCCAGCGATGAAAAGGTGGCCGAATTCGAGCGCAGCGCCTGCCCCACCTGCGGTTCCTGCTCGGGCATGTTCACCGCCAACTCGATGAACTGCCTGACCGAAGCGCTGGGCCTGTCGCTGCCCGGCAACGGCTCGACCCTGGCTACCCACGCCGACCGCGAGCAACTGTTCCTGCGCGCCGGCCGCCTGATCGTCGAACTGTGCCACCGCTGGTACGGCGGCGAAGAAGCAAGCGCGCTGCCGCGTGGCATCGCCACCCAGGCCGCGTTCGCCAACGCGATGACCCTGGACATCGCCATGGGCGGTTCCACCAACACCATCCTGCACCTGCTGGCCGCCGCGCAGGAAGCCGAAGTGGACTTTGACCTGACCCACATCGATGCGCTGTCGCGGCGCGTGCCGCAGCTGTGCAAGGTGGCGCCGAACACGCCCAAGTACCACATGGAAGACGTGCACCGCGCGGGCGGCGTGTACGGCATCCTCGGCGAACTGGCGCGTGGCGGCCTGCTGGATACCACCGTACCGACCGTGCACAGCCGCACCCTGGCCGAGGCCATCGAGCGCTGGGACGTGGCGGTCAGCGACGAATCCAGCGTGCACGACTTCTTCCGTGCCGGCCCGGCGGGCATTCCCACCCAGGTGGCTTTCAGCCAGGCCACGCGCTGGCCCACGCTGGACGTGGACCGCGCCGAAGGCTGCATCCGCAGCGTCGAGCATGCCTACTCGGCCGAAGGCGGCCTGGCTGTGCTGCGCGGCAACCTGGCCGTCGATGGCTGCGTGGTGAAGACCGCCGGCGTGGACGAGTCCATCCACGTATTCGAAGGCAGCGCGCGCGTGTTCGAGAGCCAGGACGCGGCCGTGGCCGGCATCCTCGCCGACAAAGTGCAGCCGGGCGACGTGGTGGTCATCCGCTACGAAGGCCCAAAGGGCGGCCCGGGCATGCAGGAAATGCTCTACCCCACCAGCTACCTGAAATCGAAGGGGCTGGGCAAGCAGTGCGCGCTGCTGACCGACGGGCGTTTCTCCGGCGGCACCTCGGGCCTGTCGATCGGCCACGTCTCGCCGGAAGCCGCCAGCGGCGGCACGATCGGCCTGGTGGAAGACGGTGACCGCATCCGCATCGACATCCCCGCCCGTCGCATCGACCTGCTGCTGGACGAGGCCACCCTGGCCCAGCGCCGCGCCGACGCCGACGCCCGTGGCTGGAAGCCGCGTGAAGCCCGCCCGCGCAAGGTCACCAGCGCACTGAAGGCCTACGCCCTGCTTGCGACCAGCGCCGACAAGGGCGCCGTCCGCAACACCGCCCTGCTCGGCGATTGAATCGCCGTGGGGTCGTATCGCTTTCGCAGAAAGGGCTCCGACCCCGGCACAGCATTCAGATCACGAACGACTCGCCATCCAGGCGGCACGCCCCTGCCGAAATGTGGATCGCACCGCCGGACTGCAGCTCAAACACCACGCGGATGAGTCCTTCGGCGCGATCTTCGCTGGCCGTCACGTCGTTGATCGATGCACTCGGTCCCCAGGGTTCGCTCCTGTCCAGCATCACGTGCTCCACCGCATCGAACTGCATACGGCGCTCGGATTGAGTTGAATCGCGCAGGACGAGTTCAAACGTCGCGGCGATCCAGTCACTGTGGGTCGCGATGATGGTCCAGTCGTGCATGTGGCTTCCCTCCGCGCGTGCAGTCGCGCCATGGTAGTCCTATCTTCAAGGTTGCCGGCCAGCGGCCGGCACTACCCGTGCTGGTTGGTTACGGTGCCATGCGTTCTGGGGTCAGAGCCCTTCCTGCGGAAGGGATCCGACCCCACCGGCGCGGCTCAGCCGATCACGCGCTTGAACGGCGGCAGCGCGTCGATGATGCGCTTGCCGTAGCGGCGGGTCAGCAGCCGCGAATCGAGGATGACCACGCGACCGGTGTCCTTGGACGTGCGGATCAGTCGGCCGGCGAACTGGGTGAGCGTGCGCAGCGCGTGCGGGATGGCGATCAGGTTGAAGGCATTCATGCCGCGCGCTTCCACCCATTCGCTCAGCGTGGCGGTCTGCGGGTCGGTCGGCACCGCGAACGGCACCTGGGTGATGACCACCGTGGTGCAGGCTTCGCCGGGCAGGTCCAGACCTTCGCCGAAGGAATTCAGGCCGAACAGCACCGAGCCTTCGCCGGCGGCAACGCGGCGCAGGTGTTCGTCGATCAGCCGGGTCTTGGACATGTCGCCCTGCACCAGCACCTGCTTGCGGCGTGCGGCCGACATCAGGCCGGCCACCTTCTCCATCTTCCAGCGCGAGGTGAACAGCACCATCGAGCCCTTGGCCCAGTCCAGTTCCTGGTCGAGGTAGCGCGCCACTTCGCGCGGATGACCTTCGCGATCATCGGGCGTGACCGGGAACTTCGGGATGATCAATTCGGCCTGGTTGGGAAGGTCGAACGGCGATGCCAGCGAGACCATCTCCGCTTCCGGCGGGATGCCGTTATCGATGGCCAGCGACTGGAAATCACCGCCGCCGGTCAACGTGGCCGAGGTCATCACCACCGAATCCACTTCATCCCACAGCAGCTTGCGCAGCACGTGCGCGGCCGACACCGGCGAGCCGTGCAGCACCAGATCGCCGTCGCGGGTGGCAGTGACCCAGCGCGCGGTGGGCGGTGCGCCGTCCTTGTCCTCGCGGCGCCAGGCCTGCCACAGGTTGTACTGCTGCTCGATCATTTCCAGCGCCATGCCGAGGTTGCGCTGCAGACGCTCGCGTGCAGCGTCGTCCGGCTTGCCCTTGGCCACCTGTGCCGTGGCGGCGTGGGCCCAGTTGTAGAGGCTGCGGGTATCGTCGGCCAGCGCTTCGATCGGCTCGCGCCAGGCCTCGGGCAGGCGCCCGTTGGCAGCGCGCCACATCGGGTCTTCATCGGCCGGCGCAGGCATCCACACCGCTTCCACGTGATCGCGGAAGGCGCGCAGCTGCTTGGCCACGTTGCTGGCCACGTCGATGGCCTCGTTCGGCAGCAGGTTGCCCAGGCGGTCCTTGTCGACCGCGCGGTAGGCACCGGCAATCAGGATCTGCAGGCGGCCGGTGCGCTTGGCCATCTCGTCCAGGGCCAGGCTGGCCGCACCCTGGTCGATGGCCACGTTGCCGATGTGGTGGCCTTCGTCCAGCACCAGCAGCATGTCCGACGGCGCGGCGATCATCGGCTGGCCGTTGTCGCTGTCACCAATGGACAGCGCCGACAGCAGCAGCGCGTGGTTGGTCACCACGATCTGCGCATCGCGCACGGTGTTGCGTGAGCGCAGCACCGCGCACTGCGCCGAATACGCGCAGCGGCGCCCGGCACAGGCCGAGGCGGGCGTGGTGATGCGGCTGCGCAGGCCGGGGCTGATGGTTTCCGGCGCGTTGTCGATGTCACCGTCCCACGTGCCGCTGGTGAAGGCATCGGAGAGGCGCTTGGCGATGTCCATTTCGATGGGCGCCAGCGGCCGGTCGTACAGCGGCGCTTCGTCCTCGAACATGCCGCCCTGCGCGCCCTCGCCCTGCGCTTCGGCAGCATTGCGCGTGCACAGGTAGCGGGTGCGGCCCTTGGCCAGGGCCACGGTCGCTTCCAGGCCGGTGGCCTTGAGGAAATTGGGAATATCGCGCTCGACCAGCTGCGACTGCAGGGCCACGGTGCCGGTGCTGATGACCAGCTTCTTCTTGCTGGCCAGGGCGATCGGCACGCCCGCGGTCAGGTAGCCCAGACTCTTGCCGACGCCGGTCGGTGCCTCGACCACGCCGACGCCGCCACTGGTGGACAGCGCACGCGACACCACGCCGATCATCTGGCTCTGCGAGCGGCGGGTGGAGAAGCCGGGGGTGTTGGCCTGCAGCGTCGTGTACGCCTTGCGGATCGCGTCCTTCAAGGCGTCATCGAGCTTGCGCGGGGCGGCGACGGTTTCGGTCACGCCGGGAACTACCGTGGCTGGATCAGGCCGGCCATTGTCGCATGGCCGGCCACTTGGACCGAGGCGCGGGCGCTGAACAGGGTCAGCGGCGTCGGGGCTTGGCTTTCATGGGCCGGATGGCCTCACCAGGCAGGGGCAGATGCGGCGTTGCCAGCCCATCCACGGTAGCGGGCGGGGGCGCGCCGCGGGCGGGGGGGGCGCCCCCGCGGCGCTGCCGAGGGCCCCCGCGCCCACCCCGCGGCGCGCCGGCGACCCCGGGCGGCCGCCCGGGGCCCCGCCCCCCCCCCGCGGCGCCCCGGCGCCCCCGGCCCGGGGGCCCGCCCCCCCCCCCCCCCCCCCGGCCCCCCCCCCCCCCGCTACCGGCCTGCGGCAGGCGGCAGCGGCGGCCGCTGGCGCAGCACGCGCACCAGCGCCCAGATCACCAGCACGATGCCGAAGGCGCTCAGCAGCGACAGCACGAACTGCACGCCGCCCAGCACCGCGCTCATCGCCGAGATGGCGGTGAAATCGCCGCTGCTGACCATCCACAGCGGCACCACGTTGGCAACCACGCCACCAAGGTTCGCCACCAGCAGCAGCACCAGGCCCGCCAGCGCACCGCTGCGGGCCGCATCACGCGGCGCGCCTACCACCCAGACCAGGCCGACGCACAGCGCGATCAGCACCGGCAGGCGCACGCCGATCATGCTCAGCACGCTCAGCAGCAGCGAGGAGCTGTCCATGGCTCAGTCCTGGCCGGCAAACGCGCCGGCACCGGCACGCAGCTGCTGGTAGACCTCGTCGGTCTGCGGGCGCACGCCATGCCACTGCAGGAAGCTCTCGGCGGCCTGCTCGACCAGCATGCCCAGGCCATCGACGGTATTGCGGCAGTTGGCCGCGCGCGCCCAGGCCAGGAAGGCGATGGCGGCCTCGCCATAGTTCAGGTCCACCGCGGTGGTCATCGAATTGACCAGCGACAGCGGCAGCTTGAACTCCACGTCGCGGTCGCGGCCGGCCGAGGTGGCGTTGAGGATCAGTTCGAAATCGCCCAGGTCGCGCAGGTCTTCCCAGTAGCGGCTGAGCGCGCGGCCCGGCTCACCCATGGCGTCGATCAGTTCGTCGGCGCGTTCCGGCGTGCGGTTGACCACCACCAGCTCGGTGATGCCGGCATCGAGCAGCGCCGGGGCGACGCTGCGTGCCGAACCACCGGCGCCGATCAGCAGCACACGGCGGCCGCGCAGGTCCAGGCCATGGCGGTCGGTCAGGTCACGCACCAGGCCGATGCCATCGGTGGTGTCGCCGTGCCAGCGGTCGCCCTTGCGCAGCAGGGTGTTGACCGAGCCGGCGCGGCGCGCGCGTGCGGTCAGCGTAGTGCACGCCGAGAACGCGGCTTCCTTGTGCGGCGAGGTGACGTTGGCGCCGACACCGCCTTCGGCGGCGAAGGCGTCCAGCCCGGCCAGGAAGGCGTCCGGGGCCAGGTCGATCGCGCGGTAGTCGATGCTGATGCCTTCCTGGCGACCGAACGTCGCGTGGATCAGCGGCGACTTCGAGTGGGCAACGGGGTGTCCGAAGACGGCGTAACGATCGGTCATGGAATCCTCAAGCTGGCTAGACTGGTGCACTTTCGTGCAAGGACCCGGATGATGCGCATCACCCCGACCCTGCTGGTGCTTGCCGCCAGTCTACTCTCTGCCCCCGTGGCGATGGCGTTGAACGAGTACGGCATCGAGGGCATGGGCGTGGTCTCCACCCGCGCCGACGAGGGCCGGGCGACGATCAGTGCCGACGGCCAGCGCATCGTCTTCGCCCGCCGTGGCGAGGCAGGCTGGGGGCTGTGGCAGGCACGGGTGGTGGACGGCCGCTGGCAGCAGGCCCAGGCCCTGCCGGTGGACGTGGCCGGCGAGGCGCTGGACCCTTATTTCAGCCGCGATGGCCACTGGCTGCTGTTCGCCGCCGGCCGCGAGGGGAAATGGGCGCTGTACCGCGCAGCGGTGGCCGCCGATGGCAGCGTGGGCCGGCCGCAGGCGCTGGCCGGCAAGGACGGCAGCCGTGCCGAGCGTGGCGCGGCCCTCAGCGCCGATGGCCGCCGGCTGCTGTTCGCGCGCGACCAGGGCCGTGGCGCGGGCTGGGATCTGTTCGTGGCGCCGCTGGATGCGCAGGGCGTGCGCGGCGCCGCCGTGGCGTTGGTCGCCCTCAATACGTCTGCTGACGAGACCGACGGCGACTGGCTGGGCAATGATGGCGCGGTGGTGTTCAGCCGTGGCAACGGCGAGGCGTCGCAGGTGATGAGCAGCGCCTGCGTCTGGACCGGCGCCACGCTGCAGCCGCTGGGGCTGTCGTTCAACCAGACCGGCGGCTGGACCGGCGCGCCGGTGGTCGACAACGCGAAGCCCGGCGAGATGATGGTGGCCAGCAGTGCGGCCAGGGCGCCGCGTGCCGGTGGCGTGGATGTGTACCGGTTGGCGGTGCCGAAGGTGGCGGCCGTGGCCGGGTGCGTGCGGTAGATCCACGCCGGGCGTGGATGGCACCCGTGATGGGGTCAGAGCCCTTTCCTGCGGAAAGGGATCCGACCCCGGGCATTGACGCTCAGCGCGCCAACACCTGGGCGCGCTGCTTTTCGTAATCGATCTCGCTCAGCTGGCCGTTGTCCTTGCGGCGGTTCAGCGCGGCCAGTTCGGCCTGCACGCTTTCCGGCAGGGCCAGCTCACGGGCCACGTGGGCGGCGGCGGAGAGCTGCTCCGGCGGGCGCCGGCTGGCACGCCAGGCCGCCACGAACACGCCGACGATGATGGCGCCGAACACCAGCGTGCCGGTGCCCCAGATCAGCCATTGCATCCATCCCATTTCCGGTCCCATCGCGTGTTCCTCCGTCCGTCGTGAGCGCTATTGTCAGCGCTCGCGCAGCCAACGCGCCACCTGCGGCGCGAAATAGGTCAGTACGCCATCGGCGCCGGCACGCTTGAAGCCCAGCAGCGATTCCAGCACGCAGGCGCGTTCGTCCAGCCAGCCGTTGGCGAAGGCGGCCTTCATCATCGCGTACTCGCCACTGACCTGGTACGCGAAGGTCGGCACGCCGAACTTCTCCTTCACCCGGCGCACCAGGTCCAGGTAGGGCATGCCCGGCTTGACCATCACCATGTCCGCGCCCTCTTCCAGGTCCAGCGCGATCTCGCGCAGGGCCTCGTCGCCGTTGGCCGGGTCCATCTGGTAGGTCTTCTTGTCGGCTTTGCCGAGGCTGCCGGCGCTGCCCACGGCATCCCGGAACGGGCCGTAGAACGCCGAGGCGTACTTGGCCGAGTAGGCCATGATGCGCACGTTGAGGTGGTGGTCGGCATCCAGCGCACGGCGGATCGCGCCGATGCGGCCGTCCATCATGTCCGAGGGCGAAATGATGTCGGCGCCGGCTTCGGCATGCGACAGCGACTGCTTGACCAGCGCTTCAACAGTGATGTCGTTGAGCACATAGCCCTTGTCGTCGATGATCCCGTCCTGGCCGTGCGTGGTGTACGGGTCCAGGGCCACGTCGGTCATCACCCCCAGTTCCGGGAAGCGCGTCTTCAGCGCACGGATCGCGCGCTGCGCCAGGCCGTCCTCGGCCCACGCCGCCGACGCATCCAGCGACTTCTGCGAGCTGTCGATCACCGGGAACAGGTCGATCACCGGGATGCCCAGTTCCAGCGCCTCTTCGGCCACCTTCAGCAGCTCCTCGATCGACAGCCGCTCCACGCCGGGCATCGACGGAACGGCGGTGCGGCCGGCCAGCTCGTGCACGAACACCGGGTAGATCAGGTCGTCGGTGGTCAGCGTGTTTTCGCGCATCAGGCGGCGCGAGAACTCGTCATGGCGCATGCGCCGCGGGCGGTAATGGGGATGAGGCATGGCAGGCTCCGAGGAGTGGCTATTGCAACAGGTAGCCCTGCGGCAGCAGGGGTTCGGGCAGGGGGCGTTCGCCGAGCGCGTCGAGCTGGTCGATCTCGATGGTGCGCACCATGGCGTCCAGTGGCAGGTCGTTCGGCTCCAGGCCGAAGGGCTCTTCCATCTCCTCGCCCAGCTGGTCCAGGCCGAAGAAGGCGTAGGCCAGCACCGCCGACAGCACCGGCGTGCCCCAGCCCAGCGAGCTGGCCAGGCCGAACGGCAGCAGCACGCAGAACATCCACGCGCAGCGGTGCAGCAGCAGGGTGTAGGCGAACGGCAGCGGCGTGCTGAGGATGCGCTCGCAGCCGGCCTGGATGGAGGACATCGCGTGCAGGCGGTCTTCCAGCTGGGTGTAGAGGATCGGCTCCAGCTCGCCGCTGCGCAGCGCCTGGGCCAGCTCGGCGGCGATCATCGACAGCAGCGCGTCGGGCACGTTCTCGCGCTCGGCCAGCTGCTCGCGCTGCGGCTTGTCCAGCCACGGCAGCGCCACCAGGGCGACGATGCGCCCGCGCAGGCGTGCGGCCAGGGCATGGGCGAAGGCGGTGGTGAGGTAGGCGATGCGGCGGCGGCGGCCGCTGTCGTCGGCCAGCAGCAGGTGCACCTGGCGCGCCAGCGAACGCGATTCGTAGATCAGCTGGCCCCACAGCTTGCGGCCTTCCCACCAGCGGTCGTAGCAGGCGCTGTTGCGGAAGCTGAGGAAGATCGACAGGACCAGGCCGAGCAGGGTGAACGGGGTGACCGAGACACGCTCGATGCCGATTGGCGGGGCCAGTTCCACCACCGCCGCCACGGCGATGGACAGCACCAGGATGGCCAGCACCTTGGGCGCGATGGCCGGCACGATGGAACCGCGCAGGATGTACAGCAGTTGCCAGCCGTGGGGACGGGAACGAATGATCATGGGGTCAGCCGCGCCGGGCGCGGTTTCACAGGCACGCGGGGGGCTCGCGCAGCCCGGCATTGTACTCCCTGCCCGGCGCCGGGCCGTGGGGCTGCGACGCCCGGTCGCACCCATGGGCGCGACTCGGAGCAGGTCGCTCAGAGCAGGCCGCTCAGATCACCCCGCCGCCCAGGCTCAGGCGGACGATGCCGACCAGCACCACGATGCCGTTCAGGACCAGCCCGGTCTTGGCGCGGCCGCGCTTGCTGGGGTGGGTGAAGAGGATGCCCAGCGCGGCGATGACCGCGCCCACCGCCGCGAACGGGATCAGGAACCAGTTGCCCCAGCCCAGCAGCGGGATCAGGGCCAGGATCATCCACAGCAGCGCCACGATGCCCCACAACAGACTGATCACACCCATGCCCAGCTCCCCTCAGATCGGTTCCTTCCCCAACAGTAGCCTGTCCCGTGGCTGTCGCCTACCGCCGTTGGCGACACGCTCACCCGCCCCGTGCCAGCATGCGGCCATGCCCCGGGCGAAGGTGTTGGCGCCGATTCAGAGTCCCCGGCCGATGATCCGAACTGTCCTACAGGGGTAAACGCCATGAACATCCGTTGGCTCGCTTTGACCGCCATGCTGCTGGCCGCTGCCGGTTGCGCCAGCACCTCCAAGGTGATGCTGGGCCGCGCGCGTGCGCCGATCGACCCGGCGCAGGTGCAGATCTATTCCACCCCGCCGGCCGGTTCGCTGGAAATCGCCCAGCTGGAATCGTCCTCGGCGGTGGGGTTTGGTACCCAGGGCCAGACCGATGCGGCCGTGGCACGACTCAAGCGCGAAGCCGCAGCGCTGGGCGCCAACGGTGTGATCCTGATGGGCGTAGGCAGCAGCGGCTCCCCGGTGGGCATGTCGGTGGGCGCCGGCAGCTACGGCTCGCACGTGGGCGGCGGCGTCGGCATCGGTATTCCGACCACGCAGAAGCGCGCGGCCGGTGTCGCGATCTGGGTGCCGAACCCGGAAGCCCCGGCGCGCTTGCCGACGCAGACGATTACCCCGCAGCGCTGATCAGTAGATCCACGCCATGCGTGGATGGGCCTTCCCGGTAATCCCCGGGGTCAGAGCCCTTTCCCTGCGGAAAGGGATCCGACCCCTGCATCGGTAGCGCCGGGGGGGGGGCCCCGCGCGGTGTTAACCGAGCCCGCGCCCGGCCGGCGCGCGGGCCCCGCCCGCCGGGACGAGACCCCAGAGCCGCACCGCACCCGAACCCAATC
>NZ_JBRRCR010000114.1:0-10542 GCF_056759115.1 Stenotrophomonas sp. STEN087
GGCGTCACCGGGCTTTTCGCGGGGCTGCCAACTTATGGCGGCTGAGCGGGGCGCTGGCGGGCTTGGCTTTCGGTCCTGGCCCTGGGCCGGCACTACCTACCGATGCTCAGCTGTTGCGCACGGCCAGCAGTTCGCCGTTGCCCACCCGTACCAGGCTGGTGCTGAAGTCCGCGTCGGCATCCAGCAGCGCGCGCAGCGGTTCCATCTGTGCGGCGTGCGAGGTGGCGTTGTCGACTACCAGCAGGCCGCCGGGGCGCAGCACGCGACGCAGCTGCGGCCACCAGCCGGCGTACTGTTCGCGGTCCGAATCGAGGAACAGCAGGTCGATGCTGGCATCGGCGGCGCTGGCCAGCCATTCCCCGGCATCGCCGTGCACCAGGCGGATGCACCCGGCCAGGCCGCTGCGTTCGAAATTCGCCTGCGCCAGCGCGACCTTGTCGGCGGCGTACTCCAGCGTGGTGACGTGGCCATCGATGGCTGCGGCGGCTTCAGCCAGCCACAGCGTGGAATAACCATTGGAGGTGCCGATTTCCAGCACCCGCCGCGCCTGGCCGAAACGCACCAGCACCGACAGCAGCTCGCCGGTGTCGGCGGTGATGTTCAGCATGCGCCGGCCGCGTTCGGTCTCGCGCGCATCGTTGGCCGCGCCGTGGCGGGCCAGTTCGTCCTTCAGCGCTTGCAGGGCGGCGCTCACCGCCACCACGCGCGGGCCAGGGCGAACGCCCCGACTGCGGCGGCACCCAGACTCAGCACCGGCAGGTCGCCCCAGTACCAGCCCGGCGGCTGCAGCACGTACATCAGCGTGGCGATGGCCAGCAGGCCAACGCCGGTGATGGCACCGACCGCGCGCTTCTGCAGGCGCTGCAGGCTGGCATCAAGGGTGACCAGGTCACGCGAGCGCATCGCCAGTTCGTGGCGGCCTTCCACCTGCTGGGTCAGCCAGGCGTGCACCAGGCGCGGCATGTCCGGCGCGTGGGTCATGATTTCCGGCAGGCGCTTGCCGATCTCGCGCACGACCCGGCGCGGGCTGTAACGCTCGCGCAGGATCTTCGCCAGCACCGGCTTGGCCACCGCCCAGATGTCGATCTGCGGGTCCAGCTGGCGGCCCACGCCTTCGATGTTCAGCAGGGTCTTCTGCAGCAGGATCAGCTGCGGCTGCAGGGTCAGCTGGTAGCGCTGGGCCACCCGGAACAGCTTCAGCAGCACCTCGGCCAGCGAAATCTGCGAGAGCGGGCGGGTGAAGTACGGTTCGCACACCGACCGCACCGCTGCTTCCAGGTCATCGATGCGCACGTTGTCCGGCATCCAGCGCGCCTGCACGTGCAGTTCGGCGATGCGGCGGTAATCGCGGTTGAAGATGGCCATGAAGTTCTCGGCCAGGTAGTACTGATCTTCCTGCGAGAGCTGGCCCATGATGCCGAAATCCAGCGCGATGAAGCGCGGGTTGTCGCGGCGCGCCGGATCGGTGTCGACCCAGATGTTGCCGGCGTGCGCATCGGCGTGGAAGAAGTTGTCGCGGAACACCTGGGTGTAGAACACCCGCACGCCCTTGGCGGCCAGCGCCTTGCGGTCGATGCCGGCCTTGTCCAGCGCGACGATGTCATCGGAGGGAATGCCCCACACCCGTTCCAGGGTCAGCGCGCGCTCGGCGGTGTGGCTCCAGATCACTTCCGGCACGTACAGGTCGTCGCTGTTTTCCCAGAAGCGGCGCAGCACGCTGGCATTGGCGCCTTCGCGCTGCAGGTCCAGCTCGGCGGCCAGGGTGTTCTCGACTTCGGCCACCACTTCGCGCGGGCGGATCTTGTCGGCACGCGGGTGGGTGCGTTCGACCAGCGCGGCCAGTGAATTGAGCAGGGCGATGTCGGCGTCGATCTGCTTCTCGATGCCGGGGCGCAGCACCTTCACCACCACCTGGCGGCCATCGGCGAGGGTCGCGGCATGCACCTGCGCGATCGAGGCCGAGGCCAGCGGCTCGGTGTCGAAGCTGGCGAAGGCTTCGCTGACCGGCAGGCCCAGCGCTTCTTCAACGATGCGGCGCGCGGTGTCGCCATCGAAGGGCTTGACCCGGTCCTGCAGCAGGGTCAGTTCGTTGGCCACGTCCGGCGGCACCAGGTCGCGGCGGGTGGACAGGATCTGGCCGAACTTGACGAAGATCGGGCCCAGGTCCTGCAGCGCCAGGCGCAGGCGCGCGCCGCGCGACTGCGAGGCGATGTCGGCCGAGGCACGCGGTACGAAGGGCTTGGCCAGGCGCAGCCAGCGCTCGGCCGGGGTGCCCTGCAGCAGGTCGTCGAGGCGGTAGCGCAGGATGACGCGGCCGATGCGGTTGGCCCGCAGCAGCGCCTTCATGCGGCACCCCGCAGGCGCTGCACGCGTGCGCCGAGGCGCTCGACGTCGTCACGCAGCACGTCTACGTCGTCGTGGAAGGCATCCAGTTCGGCACGTGGCACCACGTCGCGCGACTCCTCGGTAATGAATTCGGCGGCGCTGTGGGCCAGGTCGATGGCGCCCTGGCGCGCGTGCTGCAGGGCGCTGCGCAGGGTGTTGGCAACCTGCACGCCGAGCACTTCGCCGAACACGCTGACGAAGGGCTGCTGCCAGTCGGGGTCGAAGCCCTTGGCCAGCTGCTGCAGGCGGCGGGCCAGTTCGGCGTCGCCGGCCACGCGCACGCGGCCCTTGCCGTTGTCGTTGCCGCGGCGGGCATTGGCCAGCAGCGGCAGCTGGGCGAGCACGCCGGCCAGGCTGCTGCGCACGGCCAAATCGGCTTCCTGTGCATCCACCGGGCCGACGCGCAGCATGTCGCCATCGACGCTGATGCGCATCGCCAGCGACGGGGCGTCCAGGGTCAGGTCGATGTGGCGGCCGTCGAGGCTGGCCAGGGCGTGCCGGGTATCCGGATCCAGCGCCAGTGCGCGGTTCAGTGCGGTCTGCAGGGCGCGGCCGGCGACTGGCTTGAGGGACGAGAGCAGGGAGAGAGCCATGTATGCATTCTACCTGCGTGGGTGGGGGGCTTGGGCCCGGCGTCCCCCCCGCCCCCCCCACCCGCACCCCCCCCCCGGCCTGGCGCCGTTACCCGGGGCGCTGGCGGACCGGCCTCGGGCTTGGGGGGGGGCCCGGGGTGGGGCGGCACGGGGTCGGATCCCGTTGCTGTGCAACGGGCTCTGACCCCATGGGTGATTCATGCGTGCCTCACCTGGTGGGCCATGAAAGGTTCATGCTGTGTGGCCTTGTTACACAGGACAACACGCATGGCACGGACCCGGGTCGGGATCATTTTCGGGGGCATGTCCTCCGAGCACGAAGTGTCGCTGCAGTCGGCGAAGAACATTCTCGATGCGCTCGATCGCGAGCGCTTCGAGCCGGTGCTGGTGGGCATCGACAAGCAGGGCCAGTGGCACCTCAGCCAGCCCGAGACCTTTCTGATCAATGCCGATGATCCGGCACGCATCGCGCTGCACCCTTCGGGCACGGCGCTGGCGGTGCGGCCCGGTGCCGGGCAGGCGCAGCTGCAGCTGGTGGATGCGTCCACCGCGCTCGGCCAGATCGATGTGGTGCTGCCCATCGTGCACGGGCCGCTGGGTGAGGATGGCGCGCTGCAGGGGCTGCTGCGCATGGCCAACCTGCCCTTCGTGGGTTCGCCGGTGCTGGGCTCGGCGGCGGCGATGGACAAGGACGTGGCCAAGCGGCTGCTGCGCGATGCGGGGCTGCCGGTGGCGCCATGGGTGTGCATCCGCCGCCACGAGGCAGCGAAGGTGGATGTGCAGGCGCTGATCGCGCAGCTGGGGCTGCCGCTGTTCGTCAAGCCGGCCAACCAGGGGTCGTCGGTGGGGGTCAGCAAGGTCAAGCAGGCCGGCGAGTTCGCCGATGCACTGCAGCTGGCGCTGCGGCATGACCACAAGGTGCTGGTGGAGTCGGCCGTGGTCGGCCGTGAGATCGAGTGCGCGGTGCTCGGCAACGATCTACCGCAGGCCAGTGTCTGCGGCGAGGTGGTGGTGCACGACGAGTTCTATGCCTACGACACCAAGTACATCAACCCCGATGGGGCGGACGTGGTGGTGCCGGCGGCGATCGATGGCGTTGCGCAGGCACGCATCCAGCAGATCGCGCTGCAGGCTTACCAAGTACTGGAATGTGCGGGCATGGCGCGGGTGGATGTATTCCTCACCGCGGATGGGCAGATCGTCATCAACGAGATCAACACCCTGCCCGGCTTCACCCGCATCAGCATGTACCCCAAGCTGTGGGGCGCCAGCGGGTTGGGCTATACCGCGCTGATCACGCGGTTGATTGAACTGGCGCTGGAACGGCACGCGGCCGATCGGGCGCTGGTGTAACGGCCTTCTGTAGAGTCGAGCCATGCTCGACTGGGTTGTGATCAGTCGAGCACGGCTCGACTCTACAGAAAGCGGAATCGGCTACCCGCGCTTGCGGAACATCGAGATCACCGCAAGGATCAGGAAGACGACGAACAGGATCCAGGCGATGTTCGTGGCGGCACCGGCAATGCCGGAGAAACCGAGCACGGCGGCGATGATGGCGATGACAAAGAAAATGATGGCGTAATGCAGCATGGCGTTCCTCGCGGGTGGTCCGGCCGGTGTGGCGTTGGGACCATCCTGCGGATCTGCCGGTGTGCAACCGGTGACGGCGATCTCTGCGGCTGATGAAGCCTTCAGCGCCGTGACGCTGTCGTCACGACGCGGCCTTCAGGCGGCGCAGCCCTTCTTCGATGCTGACCTGCGGCACGTAACCGAAATCACGACGCGCCGGTTCCATGCTGTACCAGTGCGGCGTACACAGCTGTTCGGCCAGGAAGCGGGTCAACGGCGGTTCGCCCGGCAGCCGCAGCAGCGGCCACAGGCGTTCACTGATCGCGCCGATGCGATAGGCGGTCTTGAAGCTGAGGGTCTTCTCCACGGCCGGCGCGCCGACGGCCGCCAGCAGCTTGTTGAGCAGCTCGCGCATCGGCAGCGGTTCGCCGTTGGAAATGAAGTAGGCCTTGCCGGCACAGGCCGCACCCGGCGCCAGCGCATCCAAGGCGAGGAAGTGCGCAAGCGCGGCGTTGTCGATGTAGGTGGTGTCGACCTTGTTGCTGCCATCACCGACCAGGCGCAGGCGGCCCTGGCGGGCGCGCTGGGCCAGGCGCGGTACCAGCTGCTGGTCACCCGGGCCCCAGATCAGCCGCGGGCGCAGCGCCACGGTGGCCAGCGTGGCGTCGTTGGCGGCCAGCACGCGCTGTTCGGCAATCGCCTTGGTCGCCGCATACGGCGCCTGGAAGTTCTCGCCGTAGGGCACTTCGTCCGCGCCCAGCCCTTCCACCGGATGGGTGGCGCGGTGGGTCACGCTGGGCGTGGAGGTGTAGACCAGCTTGCCGATGCCGTGCGCGCGGCAGGCGGCGATGACGTTGTCGGTGCCGACCACGTTGGCCTGGTGATAGCTGTCGTAGCTGCCCCAGGCACCGGCCTTGGCGCCGTTGTGCAGCACCGCGTCGACGCCGGCCACGGCATGCAGCACCGCCTGCGCATCGGCCAGGTCACCACGGATCTGGCCCACGCCCATCGCCTGCAGTTCCGGGTAGTGGCTGCGGTTGAAGGCCAGCACCTGGTGGCCACGTTCAAGCAGCCCGCGGCACAGCGCCTGGCCAAGGAAACCACCACCACCGGTGACCAGGATCTTCATGCGCGCTTCTCCAGTTGGGCGCGGGCCCAGACGGCGAGCTTCTCGCGGCCGATCTTGGCGTTGTGACGGATATCGACGGGGAAGGCCGGATGCACCAGGAAGTGCTGCAGGCCGGCCTCGGCAGCGTGGGTGGCCGCATGCGCGCGCAGGGTCTCCTGCAGCGCCGGGCTGTCGGACTGGCCGCGCTGCAGCTCCACGCACAGCACCGGCACCTGCGCACCGGCAGCACCCACGCCCACCAGCGCGGTGCGGGCCACGCCGGGCACGGTGTTGAACACCGGCTCGATCTGTTCGGTGTACAGCGGCCCGTGCGCGGTTTCCACGCGCTGGGTCTTGCGCCCGCAGAACCACAGGCGGCCCTGCGCGTCGAAGTAGCCGACGTCGCCCATGCGGTGCACCACGCGGGTGCTGCCATCGGCCAGGGTTTCGCGGATCTTCGCCGCGGCGGTGGCCTGCGGGCGGTTGAAGTAGGTATCGGTGGCGGTGGGCCCGGCCACGGTGATCTCGCCCACCTCGCCGATGGCCAGCACGCTGGCCTGCGACCACTCGGGCAGCGGCGCATCGTCGATGGCGATGATGCGCACCTCGTTGGGCGCGACCACGCTGCCCACGCAGGTGCCGGCGCCGGCTTCGGTGGCGGCACGGGTACGCTCCAGCTCGCGCCCTTCCACCACGGCCACCGGCAGGCATTCGGTGGCGCCATAGGGCGTCCAGAACTGCGCATCGCCCGGCAGCAGGCGGCGGATGGTGGCCACCACGTCCGGCGGCACCGGGGCGCCGGCCGAGGTGACCCGGGTGACCGAGGGCAGCGGCCGGCCATGGCGGGCCAACACGCGCATCAATGCCGGCGAACCGAACAGCTGGGTCACGCCGAAACGCTGGATGGCATCGTGCAGCCGCGCCGGGTCGGCCTGCGCCGGCCGGGTCGGGTCCATGTCCGGAATGACCGAGGTCAGCCCCAGCGCCGGGTCGAACAGCGCGAACGGCGGGAAGGTCGGCAGGTCCACCCCGCCCGCTTCCATGCCGAAGGCGTTGCCCAGCAGTTCGATCTGGCCGACGAAATGGCGGTGGCGGTAGACCACGCCCTTGGGCACGCCGGTGGAGCCGCTGGTGAACAGGATGGCGGCCATGTCCTCGCCATCGGTGGCGGCCAGCATCGGGCCGCCGCTGGCGCCGGCGCGCTCCAGCGCAGCCAGGGTGGTCCCGCCCCAGCCCAGGCGGCGGCCGACGGTGACCAGGCGGGTGGCCGACGGCGCCCAGCGCAGCGCCAGCCGCGCCACGTGGGCCAGCGGGATGCCGATGAAGGCCTCCGGCTGCGCTTCGTCCAGGCACTGCTTCAGCGCGCGCTTGTCGATGCCCGGGTCGACCAGCACCGGCACCGCACCCAGCTTGAACAGGGCGAACATCAGCAGGAAGAACTCCGGCGAGGGCCGCACCATCACCACCGTGCGCACGCCGCGGCCGATGCCGTAGCCGGCCAGGCCGGCGGCCATGGCGTCGCTGCGGGCGTCCAGCTGCCGGTAGTCCAGGGTCACGTCGTAGGCGGCCATGCCGTTGCCGGCACCACGGCGGCCGGGGCAACGGATGGCGATCTGGTCAGGGCGTTCGCGGGCCAGTTCAGGCAGCCGCGCCGCGATATTGCAGGGTCCGTTCATCCGTTCATTGTCGCCGCTTACGGAATTTCTTGCGCGGCCGCCCGCTTCGTGGAAAATCCGCAGCCTCGTTCCCGATTCCCACTGCCACCCGAGGCGGCTTGCCCATGCAACATCCCTGCATGACCTGCGGCGCCTGCTGCACCCAATACCGCGTGGCCTTCCACTGGATGGAATCGGACGAGGTCACCCCCGGCGGCGTGCCGCACCAGCTGACCGAAGTGCTGGACCCGCACCGCCTGTGCATGCGCGGCACGCACTCCAAGCCGGTGCGCTGCGTGGCGCTGGACGCGCAGATCGGCGTCTATTCGCGCTGCACCATCCACCCCAACCGGCCCAGCGTGTGCCGCGAGGTGGATGCGTCGTGGGAATACGGCAAGGCCAGCCCGCAGTGCGACAAGGCGCGCATCGCCTATGGCCTGGACCCGCTGACCGCGGCGGATTGGGAAGGCGGCGACAACAACCCGATCGCGGCCTGAGGCCTGGGGTCGGACCCGTTTCGCAGAAACGGCTCTGACCCCGGATTGCCTGGATGGGGTCAGAGCCCTCTCTGCGAGAGGGATCCGACCCCGCACATCCATCAGAGCGGGTTCGCGTCCAGGAAGGCGCGGATTTCCGGCACCAGCACTTCGTGCTTGTCTTCCAGCACGTAATGCCCGGCATCCTCGAAGGCGTGCACCTGGGCCTTCGGCAGCGCGGCCTGGAAGCCTTCCAGGAAGTGGTGGTCGAACACGAAGTCGCGCAGGCCCCAGCCGATGAAGGCCGGGCGGTCGGCGAAGGACGGCAGCGCCTTGCCGGCGCGCTCCAGCAGCGACCAGGCCTTGTCGGCCGGCGACAGCGGGATGTCCTGCATGAAGCGGATGGTGCTGATGCGGTTGGCGTAGCTGTTGTACGGCGACACGTAGGCGCGGCGCACGTCGGCCGGCATCTTCCGTTCCACGCCCAGCCACGAGGCACCGGACGAGAACGCATTGAAGGTGCGGATGATCCACTCGCCGATCTTCCAGTGGCGGCCCAGCCCGATCTGCCACGGCATCTTCTTGGCCGCCGGCATCGGGAAGGCGGCGGTGTTGAGCACCACCAGGCGCTTCACCCGCGCGTGGTGCGACAGCGCCCAGCCGAAGCCGATCATGCCGCCCCAGTCGTGCACGGCCAGGGTGACCGGGCCGGTGACGCCCAGGTGCTTCAGCAGCGCCTCCAGGTCATCCACGCGCGACTGCAGGGTGTACTCGTAGCGCTGGTCGTCGGGCTTGTCCGACAGGCCCATGCCGATGTGGTCCGGCACGATGCAGCGGTACTTGTCCGACAGGCCGGCCACCAACGTGCGCCAGTAATAGCTCCACGACGGGTTGCCGTGCACCATCACCACCACCTCGCCATCGCGCGGGCCTTCGTCGAGATAGCTCATCGACAGGCCGGGACGGACCTCGAAACGCTGCGGGTGGGCGGGGTAACCGGGAAGCTGGGACATCGGATCGCACCTGTAGAAAGGGCCGGTAGAACCGGCCCTTGGAATCAACGCAGCGGGCTGCTTACCAGACCACTTCAGCCATCGAGCAGTTCAGGCCCGAGCCGATGCCCAGAAGCGCGATGCGATCGCCCTTCTTCAGCTTGCCCAGCTGCTTGAGCTTGCTCAGCACGATCGGCACCGAGGCCGGGCCGATGTTGCCGTGCTCACCGAAGATGGTCATGACCTTCTTCGGGTCGATGCCGAAGTTCTTGATGAACGCGGCGGTGTGCGGCTGGCTGACCTGGTGGATGACGAACTGGTCCAGTTCCTCCACGGCCCAGCCGAGGGCGATCTTGGCGGCGGCAAAGGTCTTCTGCGCCAGCTTGATGCCTTCGATCAGCAGCAGGCGAGTATCGGTGACCATGCGGTCCAGGTTGCCCAGGCACAGCTGGTTCCACTCGGTGGCCGAGCGGGTCACGCCACCCTTGTAGCGCGGGGCGTCGGGCACCAGCTCCGAGCGCGCCATCACCATGGCGGCGGCACCCGAACCGGTGGTCAGGGCGGCCAGCTCGTTGCGGAAGTCGTCGGCGGTGACGTCCGGGGCGGTCATCCGCTCCAGGGTCTTTTCGTACACCAGGTTGGCGGTCTCGCCGTCCACCACCAGCGCGTAGTCGATGTCACCGCGCTCAAGCATGCGTGCGGCGATGTCCATGCCGTTGATGAAGGCCAGGCAGGCATTGGCGACATCGAAGGTCATGCACTCGTCGCTGACGCCGAGGTTGCCGGAGACGATGGAGGCCGTGGACGGCTCCAGGTAGTCGCGGCTGACCGAGGTGTTGACCAGCAGGCCAACCTGGCCGGCGGTGATGCCGGCGTCTTCCAGCGCCTTGCGGCCGGCCATGGTGGCGGCATCGGAGGCGAGGACGCCGTGGTCCCACAGGCGGCGGGCGTGGATGCCGGCGATATCGCCGAGCACGTCGGTGCGGATGCCGAGGCGATCCAACGTCGGCTGCAGCCGTTCGTTGATTTCCTTGGTCGTCAGCGTATGCGGCGCGTCGACGTGTGCCAGGCCGGCGATCGAGACATTCTTGAAAAGCATCGAGGTTAGCGCCAAGGCTCAGGCAAAAGGGGGCGCTATTCTATAACCCCCGGGCTTTCACCGCATCTTTACGAATTCAGCCTTGGCCGTATGGTCCCCGTTCAGCGCGGCGGGCACTGGAAGGCGGCGAAACGCTGGCTGCCGTCGGCCGGGGCCGCAGCGGCCTGCACGGCGTTGGCGCCGGCACTGGGGGCCTCGTTGCGGGCCAGGGTTTCCAGCTCTTCCTGCACGCGCAGCGGGTTGCGGTTGTAGAAGCCGACCTTGCTCTTCACGGTGACCACGACCTCACCCTTGGTGATGCAGCCTGCCGGCAACGGGCCGGCCGGGAGCACCCGTACCGTCTTTCCGGCCGGTTCCATCGGCACCCAGGTGCAGGCCGTGACGGTGAGCAGCAGGGACGACAGCAGCAGAAGGCGCATGGGCAGATCCTGGAAGGGTATGGGGCGATTCTGCCTGAACAGCCTGAATCGGGGGTAGCCCGGGGGTGGGGTCGGATCCCCAGGGGGGGGCCGGGGTCGGATCCCCCGCAGGGGGCTCTGACCCCGGATGCACGACGGGGTTGCCGGCCCGCGGCCGGCACTACCGGTTAATTTTCCGTAGCGGCGCAGCCGCTCCACCCGCACTTAGGCCACCGCGGCCCCCGGGTGCGGGTGCACGGCGCCCCC
>NZ_JBRRCR010000115.1:0-10527 GCF_056759115.1 Stenotrophomonas sp. STEN087
GGTTTACGGCGTGTCCTGACCACCCACACCGCCCCGCCATCCCACGGAATGCAGGCTTTTGACGTTAGCTGTTGACGTTGTCTCTGCAGGTGCAGGGCTGCAAGCCCTGCCGACTACACCCACCGTCCCTGGACAACCACGCGCCGCTCGACCGGCACACCCGCCACCGCCGCGGGACCGTGATCCGCCCGCACCGCCACGAACGTCGCTGGCAACCCCTCGCCCATCCCGTAGTCCGGCAACCCGATCACCGCCGCCGCATGCGTGGTCACCATCTCCAGCGCCAGCATCAGGTCGGCATCCGTGTAAAACCCCGAACGGTAGCCCAGCAGCATCGCCCGCTGCAGCAGATCGCCATTGCCGTAGGGCCACCAGCAGTCGCGGATGTTGTCGTTGCCTGCGAACACCCGCACCCCGGCATCGTGCAGCGCCCGCAGCGGCGGGAACGGGTGATCGCCCGGCGCGTTGCTCATGATCGACACGCCGGCCGCCGCCAAGGCCTCGCCCACCTGCAGGGCGCGCGCCAGCGGCACCTCGCCCAGTGCATAGGCGTGGCTGACCGCCACCCTGCCCTGCAGCCCGGCCGCACGCGTACGCGCGGCGATGCGCAGCAGCTGGGCCAGGCCGGTTTCACCCGGTTCGTGCAGATGGATGTCCAGGCGCACGACGTAGCGCTCGGCCAGGCCGAACAGCAGGGCCAGCTGCCCCTCCGCATCGCCATCCAGCGTGGTCGGGTCGATGCCACCCAGCACCTCCACGCCCTCGGCCAGGGCCTGCTCCAGCACCGCGGCCGTGCCCGCGCAGGACATCACCCCCGCCTGCGGGAACGCCACCAGCTGGATCTGCATGATGTCGGCGCAGCGCTGCGCAGCCTCGCGCACAGCCAGCAGATGGCGCAGGCCGGTGCTGGCGTCGATATCGACGTGGCAGCGCATCGCCACGGTACCGAAGCGGCTGCACTGGCGGATCAGCGCCTCGGCGCGGTCCACCATCGGCGCGGCGTCGGCCACCGCAGCCTTTTCCACCGCCAGGCGCTCGCGCAGGCTGGCCACCGGCTGGTGCGGATGCCAGCGGTCGCCGACGAAACTCTTGTCCAGATGGATGTGCCCATCCACCAGGCCCGGCAGCAGGGTGAACCCCTGCAGGTCGATGACCTCGGCACCTTCAGCCGGGCCCGTTGCGCGGTTGAAACCCTCAAAACGCCCGTCGCGGATGTGGAAATGCACCGGCGCACCCTCGCGGTCGACGCCGCCCTGGATGAACTGCAGGGTCATGGGGGAACTCCCGGAAAGCCAGACAAGGCCCCATCGTGCGCCCCGCCCGGCCCATCGGCCAACGAAATATCTGCATGCCTCGTATTTGGCAACGCGATGAATGCCCGACGAGTCGCGACGCTTTCGGCACGCCGGGGACACGCCTGAACGGGTAACATGGGCGCCTGTTTCCGCTGTGATGCCGCATGGGCCCGTCCGACCGCCACGATCGTCTCCGCCGCTGGCAGGCCGCATCCCTGCTGGCCGCTGCCCCGATCGCCAGCCTGTCCGCCGCCGATGCCGGTGCCACCGCGCCGCTGCAGGCGCCGCCCGGACAGCAGCGCATCGCGCCCGCCGCCCTGGTCGAGCAGCTGCACCAGCGCGTGCTGGCCGGCCCCAGTGCAACCGGTACGCTGGAAAGCTGGTGCGCCGAGCATGGCCTGGCCGAACAGGCCCGCGTGCGCGCCGTGCGCGTGCATGGCCAGGACAAGGCGGCACCGGCCGACGTACTCAAGGCGCTCGGCGCGGGTGCCGATACGCCGCTGCGCTACCGTCGCGTGCAGCTGGTCTGCGGCAGCAGCGTGCTCTCCGAAGCCGACAACTGGTACCTGCCGGGCCGCCTCAGCGCGGCGATGAACCAGGTGCTGGACAGCAGCGACGAACCCTTCGGCCGCGTGGTCGGCCCCCTCGGCTTCCAGCGCCAGACCCTTGCCGACCAGCCCTTCTGGCCACCGCGCGGCGATGGCGACCATGGCGTCATCCTGGAAGTGCGTGCCCTGCTGCGCGACCGCCAGCAACAGGCCTTCAGCTACGTCATCGAGTCGTACAGCGTGCAGGCGCTGCCCTGACGGCGAGCGAGCGGTAGTCGAGCAGGCTCGACGCTACTGGCTGATGCCGTTGGCAGTGGGATCGATCGAGAACACGAAACGCCCCGAGGACTGCCCGTTTCCCAGCGGATACTCGGCCGTCATCAACGCGTAGTGCGGTGCGCCGCGGTCCTTGCCGAACAGGCCAACCCAGTCACGGAATCCACCTTGGCTGCGGCTGCGCACCTCGCCCATGCACAGGGTATAGCCACACGTCAGCGAGGCCAGCGCCACGTCCTCGCCCAGCGCACGGGTCGCCGCGGCCTGGTACAACCGGGTCAGATCCTGCGCATCCGGACTCAGCGACGCATCCGCTTCGAACTGCTGCAGGGCTGCTTTGAAGCTTCTGCTGGAAAGAAGGACGGCCTCGGCCTGGTCGCCCGACAATTCGCCGCCGTTCAGCAGTTGCGACTCCCCTGCGAGATAGGCCGCATTCGATGGCATGGCGTGTTGTGCCGACGGCATGGCTGCGGCGGCACGTGGACGCGCAGGCACAGACACAGGCGCAGGCGCATCATCGGGAGTCGCGACGTGACCGGTCGCCTGCGCTTGCGATGCGGCCGCCTTGACGGGGGCCTGCGCGATCTCATTGCGCGCAGTTCCGGTTTCGCCCGGGTGGCAACCCGGCAACACGCCCAGCACCATCCCGGCGATCAACAGCATCCTTGCATCCATCCGTGCACTCCGTGTGTGGAAAGGCCACAGCATCGACCGTTCGCACACGTTGCGCCATCTGCATCGCACAAACAAGCGTCCTGCAACCGCGCCTTCATCCCTGAACGGACCCGGACCATCGCGCAGTATGCTCCTCACTTTGCAACAAATTTCATGGGCATCGCCCCGCGCAGACGGGATCGTGGCCGGATGTGCATCGAACCGAACCCCACCTCCCCTCCTGCCCTGCACCCGGTACTGCGCCGCCACCTGCTGCTGCTGGGCCATGGTTCCATCAACCTGCGCTCACTGCAGCGCACCGACCTGCCTGGCTGGCGCACGCTGTGCGGGCAGCGCCGCACCCGCTGCAACGTGAACTGCCGCAGCGAGGCCGAGGTGCAGCTGTTCATCGGCATCCAGCGCTCGCGCCTGCAGGAGGACAATGACCGCCTGCTGCTGGGTGTGTTCGACCAGCCCAGCCATACCCTGATCGACCAGCTGACCGTGCGGCTGCAGTCCGCGCGCGATCGCAGCGCCGAGCTGCAGCGCTTCTGCCAGGCCGACTGGACCGATGCGCAGCGCTTCGCCGACACGCTGCAGGCACTGTGCCCGTTCCTGTTCGAACAGGTCGGACTGCACCGCGTCTATGTGATGCTCCCGCCCGACAACAGCGCCGGGCTTGCAGACGTGCTGCGCGCCGCCGGCTTCGAGAACGAAGGCCTGCTGCGCGACCATCACCTGGGCCCTGACGGCTGGGAAGACCGCAGCCTGCATGCGCTGACGGCGCCGACCTGGCGCCGCCAGCACCCCGCGCGGGGCTAGCGCACCCGCTCCAGCGCGGAACCGGCGCCGGTCAGCACGCTGCAGGCGTGGTCCTGCAGCTCCTCGGCACTGGCGTCGTTGCCGGTGGCGGTGTCGAGCCGGGTCGCCAGCAGCACGAACCCGGGGGCGCCGTGCGCATCGCGGTGACCGGCCACCAGCAGGCTCCAGTTGCCGACGTCGGCCGGGCCACTCAGGTCGAAGGCCAGCAGGTTCAGCGGGTTGGCGGTCAGCTCCGCGCCCGGCAGCACGCGCGCCTGGTACGGGTGGCCACGCAGCGGCACCGGCAGCGGCGCCCACTGCTGCCCCAGCGCCGCACGCTGTGCGTCCAGCGCCTGCACCACGTCTGCACGCAGGCAGTCCACGTGGATGTGCAGCTGGTGCTGCGAGCGACCATGCGGCGAGTTCAACGCCAGGCTGGCCACTTCGCGCGGCAGCGGCTGGCCAAGCGCCTGCTGGGTGTGCGAGCGCGCCTGCCATGCGGCGGCAAAGTAGTTCGGCACGCCCCTGCGGTACAGGCCGGGGCTTTCAATGCCGCTGACCTTGTCCAGCGGCATCAGCAGGAACTGGTAATCCCCATGCGAATCCTTGACCAGTACGTCGCGGCGGTCGGCGCCGGGCTGCACCTGCAGGCAGGCACCTCGCGGGCCATCAGCCCCTTCGCAGTCGCGTTCGATCAGGCGCCACAGCGCATCGGAATGGGCCGGCGGCGGCGGCGGCGCGCTGGCACAAGCAGCCAGCGTGGTCAGGGACAACAGCAGCAGGGGACGCAGGGACACGGTGGAAACTCAGGTAAACAGGCGCAGCGAACATTGTAGGGTCGAGCGTGCTCGACTGCCCGCATCGACCGGCTCAGTACGTCCCGAACGGCACTTCCACGACCTTCGCCGGGCCTTGGCCCGGGGCCTGCAGGGTGTAGCGGTCCAGCGCACCATCGTCATCGGCAAAGGGCTGGCGCTGGAACTGCAGCCGGTACTGCACCTCACCCAGGCGCACCGTGGTCGCCTCCGGGTCCAGCGCTGCCGCTTCCGGCAGCAGCAGGCCACCCAGATCGCTGTAGGCACCGGCAACATCGGCGAAGGTGTAATCGGCCAGCTCATCCACCCGCTGCATCGCATACACATGCGGCACATAGGGGCGGGACGGGCTGCGCACGTTGCCGAGGTCATCCACCCCGGCCTGTGCGAGGTGGTACTGCTCGCGCAGCGCGGCCACGCCCAGCGACGGGCTGGCCACCTGCAGGCAGCACACCGCGCGGTGGCCTTCGCGATCAAGGATGACGAAGCGGTCGCCACGGGTCGCTTCCTGCGGCAGCATGCCGAACGCCAGGTTGCGCTGCGCCGGCTCATGGCCGGCCTCGGTCTGCAGGTTGCGCCAGCCACCGAACACGGGGGCAGCATCGGCGGTTGCGGCCGCCACTGCCGGATCAATGGCCGCGGCGTTGACTGTCGCGGCCGCCAGCAGCAACGGCAGCAACGGCAGCAACGCCATCGAGGTCAGCCAGCCCTGTCCGTGCGCTTCGCCTGACGTCATACCCTGTTCCGCACCTGCGCCGGAATGGCCCGACCTGCCCGTCGGCGCGATGCCGTACGTTCGCGCACTATGCATCGGCGGTCGGCCAGCGGCAATGATCCGATCGCTGCCGGGGCCGCGTCAGACAGTGCTATCGTGCGGCCATTCCCCTGCAATGGAGCGCCCGCATGACTGCCCACCGCCTGTTCCTGCTGCTTCCTGCCACTGCACTGCTGCTGTCGGCATGCGTCAGCACGCCCGGCCCGCAGGTCAAGGGCAGCGGCCGCTGCGATGCCAGCCAGCTCGGCTGGGCCGTCGGCCAGTCGGGCAACGAAGAGAACATGCGCCGCCTGTCCCGTGAAAGCGGCGCCGGCCTGGTCAACCCGATCGGACCGACCACCATCACCACCAAGGACATCCGCCCGGACCGCCTGCGCGTGTACGTGGACAAGAACAACGTCATCACCGCCGCACGCTGCGAGTGACCCCGACCGTAGAGCCGAGCCATGCTCGGCTGCCCTTGCCTTCTGTAGAGCCGAGCCATGCTCGGCTGCTCTTGCCTTCTGTAGAGCCGAGCGATGCTCGGCTGCCGTGGCAAACGCCGTCGAGCAAGCTCGACTCTACCGCGCTCAGGGCTCGGTATAGCCCGCGCAGTCCGGCAGTGCCTGGTCCGGCTGGTAAGCACCGTCACTGAAGCGGAACGTGCGCACATACGTGCACGCCGGGTCCTGCTCGGTGCGCAGGTCCTTCTTGGCCAGCGGGCCCTTGGCCAGCGAATCCTCGTTGCGTGACACACCGGCCGGGAAGCGCGTGGCCACCGTCTGGTAGCGCAGCACCGGCATCGCCGTAGCGGTGGAATCCAGCGAGAGCCTGGCCGAGAACCCGTAGCTGTCATGGCAGGCGCCTGCGCGCTGCTTCATGTCCTGCTCGCTGAAGCAGGCACGGATCTCCGCATGTCCCGCCCAGGCCACGCCGAGCACGTCATTGTCGACCTGGATGCCGTCGTCCAGGTGCCGCACCCGTGCCAGTTGCAGGCGGGACGCGTCGGCACCACCGCCGGAATACATGTTGCTGACCTTGCTGATGCCGCCGACCAGCACGTTCTGTCGTGCCCGCTGCTGCGGATCGGCCACGGCCTGGTCGGCACCCACGCCCGTTGCCAGGCGCACGATCCATGGCCACAGTGACAGCTCACCTTCAGACGGCACATCCATCGTCACGTGCCAGGACTGCGGCTGGCCCGTGCCCTGTGCACGTTCGGTCACCACCAGCGTGTTGGACACCTCACCTTCGGTGTCGCTGGGCTGCAGGGCCACGCACCAGGCACGATCGGCCGTGCAGTTCTGCAGGCGGTCGCCGCCATCCTCGCCGGGCAACAGCACCTGCCCCAGCGGTTCCAACACATTGCCTGCGGCGTCGCGCTGCTGCGGCAGGATCGAGCCCTGCGCAGATGCCAGTACCGGCGCGGACAGCAACAGCGCAAGCCACGCGGCTCGGGAAATCATCGTGTGCATCGTCATTCCTGCGCGTCGGCGCGTCCCTGCGGAATGCCGATGATAGTCAATGCCCGCTGCAATCGCAGCCGCCCCACCCCGCCACCTTGGATGTGTGGCCGATACCGGGATTGAACGTGTTGCTCGGATCCAGCTGCCGATAGAATCCGGCCAGCGCCGGCTTGGCCGGGTACAGGTGGCCGACGTTGTGTTCGGCCGGGTACTCGGCGCCACGCTTGTCCAGCAGCGCCCACATCGCATGTTCGATGGCCATCGGGTCTTCGCCTTTGCGCGCGATGTAATCCTGGTGGAACACATGGCAAAGGAAGTGCCCGTAGTACAGCTTGTGCAGCAGGCGGCCGTCGATATCGGCCGGCAACGTCTCGAACCAGTCGGCGTCATCGCGGCGCAGGGCGATGTCCAGCGCCACGATGTCCTGCACCTGCGCACGATGGACTTCGCGGTAGCGCACCGCCGCGCCGGCCACGGCGAAACGATGCAGGAAGGCCTTGCGTCCCTCCTCGGCACTGCAGCGGAAGAAGCCACCCTCATGGTTGGCGAAGCACTCGCGCAGCCAGCGCTCGGTCTCCGCAGCATCCTGCGCCGACACCTTCAGCAGCAGGTGATGCTCATACCGCTGGCGGAACTCGCCCATGCGCGGCGGCAGGTGCGACGGCAGCAGGCCGACCAGCGCCTGCATCACCCGGTCGGTCACCCCGCGCAGGCCCAGCCGCTCGAACCAGCCATCGACGCGGCTTTTCAGCGCGAACGCCGCCGGCACCCGCGCGGTACCGAGGCGATCGATCAGCAGGAACGTGTCCTTGCCGTAGCGCTCGCCGATGTCGTACGCATCGCGGTGGATGTACTCCCCGGCGATCGGCAGGCGTTCGAAGCCGGTCAGCAGCTGGCGGCGGATGGTGGTGAGCGTGGCCGTGCGGTTGCTGCCGATGTAGAACACCTCGGCGGCTTCCTTCTCGAACGTATCCAGGCGCACGGCGAACACCGCCAGTTTGCCCGCCGAACCGGACGCCTCGTAATGACGGCTGGGGTCGGCGTTGAAGCGTGCCGGCGTATCCGCATCGACACGTCGCACATCCTCGGCATAGCGCGCATCGGAGGCAGCGCGGCCATCGCCATCGCCGACATCGGCGGGGCTGTAGTCGCCCGCCTGCAGACGCTGCAGGATCTGCTCGGGCGTCTCGCCGAGGGCAATGCCAAGGTGGTTGACCAGCTGCAGCTGGCCCTGCGCATCGACCTGCGCGAACAGTGCCAACTCGGTATAGGCCGGGCCACGGCGCACCAGTGAACCGCCGGAGTTGTTGCAGATGCCGCCCAGCACCGAGGCACCGATGCACGACGAGCCGATCACCGAATGCGGCTCGCGCCCCAGCGGTGCCAGCGTCTGTTCCAGACGATCCAGCGTCGCGCCGGGCAGGCACAGCACCTGGCGGCCCTCGTTCAACAGCTGGATGCCGGTCAGGCGCAGCGTGCTGACCAGTACGATCGGCCGCCCGTAGTCATCGCCATCGGGAGTCGAACCACCGGTCAGGCCGGTGTTGGCCGCCTGCAGGATGATCGCCGCTCCACCATGCACCGCCGTCTGCAACACCCGCCACAGTTCCAGCAGCGTGCCCGGGCGCACCACGGCCAGCACCTGGCCGTCGCCGAACCGATAGCCGCGGCGGAACCGCCGGGTCGCCTTGTCGCCGGTCAGAACATGGCGGCTGCCGACGGCCATGCGCAGCTGCGCCAGCACGCTCGCGTGGCCGCTCATGGCAGGCTGACCAGCGAGTCGCGGCCGATGTCGGCGATCCGGCGCGCACCGGTCAGCGTCATCGCCACCCGCATTTCCTTGGCGATCAGGTCCAGCAGGTTGGCCACGCCGGCCTCCCCCTGTGCGGCAAGCGCATACACGAAGGCCCGACCCAGCAGCACGGTATCGGCGCCGAGCGCCAGCATGCGCACCACGTCCAGGCCATTGCGGATGCCCGAATCGGCGAGGATCTTCAGGTCGCCCTGCACTGCATCGGCAATGGCCGGCAGTGCGCGTGCGGTGGACAGCACGCCATCCAACTGGCGGCCCCCGTGGTTGGAGACCACGATGCCATCGGCGCCGAACTTCACTGCATCGCGCGCGTCGTCCGGATCGAGGATGCCCTTGATCACCATCGGCCCCTTCCAGAACTCACGGATCCACTCGAGGTCCTTCCAGGAAATGGACGGGTCGAAGTTGCTGCCCAGCCATCCGATGTAGTCCGCCAGCCCGGTCGGGTTGCCGCGGTAGGCGGAAATGTTGCCGAGGTCGTGCGGGCGCCCGAGCAGGCCCACGTCCCACGCCCAGCGCGGGTGGGTGATGGCCTGGCCGACGCGGCGCAGCGAGGCATTGGGACCGCTCATGCCCGAATGCGCGTCACGATAACGCGCGCCGGGCACCGGCATGTCCACGGTGAACACCAGGGTGGTCACACCGGCCGCCTGCGCACGCTCCAGCGCGTTGCGCATGAAGCCACGGTCGCGCAGCACGTACAGCTGGAACCACATCGGCCGCTGGATGGCCGGCGCCACTTCCTCGATCGGGCACACCGAGACGGTCGACAGGGTGAACGGAATGCCACGACTGTCAGCCGCACGCGCGGCCTGTACCTCACCGCGCCGGGCGTACATGCCGGTCAGGCCGACCGGCGCCAGCGCCACCGGCATCGCCAGCGTTTCGCCGAACAGCTCGGTTCCCAGGCTGAGGTCGGACATGTTGCGCAGGATGCGCTGGCGCAGCGCGATGTCGGACAAGTCGGAGACATTGCGCTTCAGCGTGTGCTCGGCATACGCGCCGCCATCGATGTAGTGGAACAGGAACGGCGGCAGTCGCCGCTCGGCGGCGGCACGGTAATCGGTGGAAGCGGAAATGATCATGGGGTCAACCGGAAGTCATCAGCCATGCGGGGAAGGGAGACGCGAGGCCCGCGCACGCCGGGCTTCGTTGTCATCGAGCGTGCGCAGCGTGGTGTGCACGAACTCAAGGTGGGCATGGGCAGCGGCGCGCGCGCGTTCGGGATCGCCCGCCAGCACCGCATCCATCATCTCGCGATGCTGGTCGGACAGCGGCGAGAAGGTTGCTGCCGAGGTGTAGAGCTTCTCGCGGCTCTGCGAGATGTTGGTCTGCAGCAGCTCGAACAGGCCGCGCATCACCTGCAGCATCACCAGGTTGTGCGAGGCCTCGGCGATGGACAGGTGGAAGGCCGCATCGGCTGCGGCCTCGCCGGCCGGGTCATTCTTGCCGTGCGCGTCCAGCATGGTCTGGAAGGCGCGGCTGATGCGCGCGCGGTCCTCGTCGGTGGCACGCAGCGCGGCGTGCCACGCCGTGGCACCTTCCAGCGCGTGGCGGATCTCCAGCACATCGAAACGGTATTCCGGATCGCCCTGGAACACCGGCAGGTAGGGCACCAGGGGTTCCTGCAGCGCCTGCCGAGCGAGTGCCGCCGGGTCGGCCACGTAGGTGCCGCCACCGACGCGCGCGGTCAGCAGCCCCTGGCTGGCCAGCTGCGCGATGGCCTCGCGCAACGCGGTGCGCGAGACGCCCAGCTCCAGCGCCAGGGTGCGCTCGGCCGGCAGCCGGTCGCCGGGCTGCAGCTGTTGTTCCTGCACCAGCAGGCGCAGCTGTGCAGCGACCTTGTCAGAGACGCGCGGCGAGGTCATGGCGTCCACCGCGCGGCGGACGCAACTTGGTATGACCATTCGTGGCAAAGGATGCGCTGGCGATTCAAGGCAGGCAATCAAAGCAGGCGGAGAGCCCATTTAATCACAGGTTTCGCGCCGACATTGGTCCGACCATTTTGCCGCAATTGGGGTGCGACCCCCAGGGGGGGGGAGCCCCCCCGGGGGGGGAGCCCCCCGGGGGGGGGGGCCGCAGCCCCCCACCCCCGCAGCGCGAGG
>NZ_JBRRCR010000116.1:0-10341 GCF_056759115.1 Stenotrophomonas sp. STEN087
AAAACTGTCTATGGGGGGTGGGGTCGGGTTGACGTGGCGTTAGCGGCATGGATGCGGCGACCGGGCTAACAGGGAGTAACTTGCAGCGCCCCCCTCAACCGCACCCACCCCGCCATCCCACGGATAGCCAGCTTTTGCCGTTGAAGTTGACGTTGATTGCAGCAGGTGCAGGGCTGCAAGCCCTGCGCACACACCTCAGCCCTCAGACTTCCTCACGAACGCCTCGAACAGCGCCAGTGTCTGCTCGCTTACATGGTGCTCGATGCCCTCGGCATCACGCCGCGCCGTATCCGGGTCCACGCCCAGCGCCAGCAGGAAGCGCTCCACGGTCTGGTGCCGCTCGCGGCTGGCATGGGCCAGCGCCTCGCCTTCCGGGGTCAGGAACACGCCGCGGTAAGGACGCTGCACCACCCAGCCATCCCGGGCCAGGCGCCGCAGCATCTTCGCCACCGTCGGCTGGGCCACGCCCAGGCGCGTGGCGATATCGACCTGGCGCGCTTCACCACCGTCGGCCAGCAGGTCGGAAATCAACTCCACGTAGTCCTCGACCAGCTCCATCCGGTGTGCCTCGCGCACCTGCCGGAAGCTCTCGACCTGGCGCTCGGCCTCGATCAAGGGGGGGTTCTTTGCCGATGTCGAAGCGCCTGTCTTGCCCACGCGAGTGCCTGTCCTGCCGATGACTTCCGGATCTGAACCTGAATTCTGGACCAGTGACGCAGCAAAGACGATTGTTTCACATTGCTAATGGATATAGCAGTGGCTATATTGCAGCCATGAACACCGTCGCGCCCACCGACTCCCCGGCCGCCCCCGCAGCCAGCCTCGGCGCGCTCAACGCCTCGGTGGCCGTACCCGACAAGGGCCACTGGTGGTTCCGCCTGCTGGCCTTCATCGGCCCCGGCTACATGGTCTCGGTCGGCTACATGGATCCGGGCAACTGGGCCACCGACCTCGCCGGCGGTTCGCGCTTCGGCTACCTGCTGCTCTCGGTCATCCTCATTTCCAACCTGATGGCGGTCATCCTGCAGGCGCTGTCGGCGCGGCTGGGCATCGCCACCGGCATGGACCTGGCCCAGGCCTGCCGCGCGCGCTACCCCAAGCCGGTCAACCTGGCGCTGTGGGCACTGTGCGAAGCGGCGATCATCGCCTGCGACCTGGCCGAGGTGATCGGCACCGCCATCGCGCTGAAGCTGCTGTTCGACCTGCCACTGCTGTGGGGTGCGGTGATCACCGCGCTGGACACGCTGCTGGTGCTGCTGCTGATGAACCGCGGTTTCCGTGCACTGGAAGCCTTCGTCATCGCTCTGCTGATGATCATCTTCGGCTGCTTCCTGTTACAGATCGCGCTCGCCGCGCCGCCGGTGATGGAGGTGCTGGGCGGCTTCATCCCGCGCACCCAGGTGGTCACCGATCCGCACGCGCTGTACATCGCCATCGGCATCATTGGCGCGACGGTGATGCCGCACAACCTCTACCTGCACTCCTCCATCGTGCAGACCCGCGCCTATCCGCGTACCGATGCCGGCCGCCGCAGTGCGCTGCGCTGGGCGGTCACCGACAGCACGATCGCGCTGACTCTAGCGCTGTTCATCAACGCCAGCATCCTGATCCTGGCCGCGGCGGTGTTCCATGCCAATGGCCGTTTTGATGTGGAAGACATCGAACAGGCGCACCAGCTGCTGGCACCGATGCTGGGCGTGGGCCTGGCCTCGACCCTGTTCGCGGTGGCCCTGCTCGCCTCGGGCCTGAATTCCACGGTCACCGCCACCCTGGCAGGGCAGATCGTGATGGAAGGTTTCCTGCATCTGCGGCTGCCACCGTGGCTGCGGCGCCTGATCACCCGTGCGCTGGCGATCATCCCGGTGGTGGTGGTGATCCTGCTGTTCGGCGACCAGGGTGCGGTGAAGCTGCTGGTGCTGAGCCAGGTGGTGCTGTCGATGCAGCTGCCGTTCGCGATCATTCCGCTGGTACGGCTGGTGACCGACAAGGCCACGATGGGCGCACTGGTGGCCCCACGCTGGCTGGGCAGCATCGCCTGGGCGATCGCCGTGGTGATCGTGGCGTTGAATGTGAAGCTGCTGGTGGATACCTTCGCCGGCGCGTAATCCGGAACCCTGGGGTCGGATCCCTTGCCGCAGGCAAGGGCTCTGACCCCGGTCATCACGGCCAGTAGATCCACGCCACGCGTCGTTGCGGGGTCAGAGCCCTCGCCTGTGGCGAGGGATCCGACCCCAGTAGATCCACGCCGTGCGTGGATGCCCATCACCGCGCGAACGGCATCCGAGCATGGGCTCGGCTCTACAAGTGCAGCGCGATCGCGGCTTCAATCTGCTGCGGCGACTGGAAACCGGCCAGCCGCTGCCGCTCATCCCCATCACGGAACAGCGACAAGGTCGGCGTCTGCCGCAGCCCAAGCTCGCGGAAAAACGCTTCGCCCAGCACTTCCAGCTGCACGCGCAGCAGGGTCGTGCCCTGCCCCGCCACGCTGTTGGCCACGCGGTGCAGCGACATCTCCAGCATCCGGCAGCCCGGGCACTGGTCCTTGTGGAAATCCACCAGCACCCGCGGGTGTTCGGCCAGCAACTGCTGGAACTGCTCAGGCGTGGTGGCGTCGATGATCTGCATCGTGCGTACTCCGGTAATGGGCCAGGACCGCATCGGTCCAGGCGTCGATGGCCGCGGCGTGGCGTGCGCCATGCGGCATCTGTTCGATTTCCAGCGGCGGGTAGCTGCTGTTGAAATAGCGGATCAGCCGGTGCACGGCGCCGCAGTAGTACTCCTGCCCCCACTGCGTCTCGCCGGTACCGAATACCGCAAGCTGGCGCGGGCGTTGGCCACGCTCGGCGATGCCGGCCACCCAAGCCTTCATCTCCGACGGCGTGCGCCCAGCGTTGTCGGTCCAGCTGCCCAGCAGCACCAGGTCAGCCTCATCGGCGGCCAGCGGGGCAGCAGAACGCAGGTCATCAGCCTCCTGCCAGTGCACCGCATGCCCGGCGGCCAGACAGCGCGCCTGGATCAGCCGGCCCAGCTCGCGGGTATTGCCACTCAGCGAGGCCACCACCACCAGGATGCGCAGCGCCGCGCCGGGTTCAGAGGTCGTCGAAGCCGTTGTCGACGTTGGTCTTCTTGTAACTTGCATTGCGCATCTCGAAGAAGTCGGTCTTGGTCTCGGTGAAATTGTCGGCGTAGGCCTTGATCCACGGCATCACGTTGTCGGTGGTGTCGCTGTACAGGCGCTCGATGCCCAGCATGCCGGCCATCTTGTTGGCGCGGTATTTCACGTAGCGGGTCATTTCCTCCACGTCGATGCCGTCGATGCCATCCAGCACTTCCGACGACCACTGCGTTTCCAGCTCGATGGCATGCTCGAATGCCTGGTGCACGTAGGCCGTCAGTTCATTGGTCTGCAGCTCCGGGTTCTCGCCGATGATGGCGCGGATCAGCTCGCTGATGAACTTGGTGTGGGCCAGCTCGTCGCGGTTGATGAAGCTGATGATCTTGCCGGTACCGGTCATGCGGTTCTGCCGCACCATGTTGTAGAAGTACGCAAAGCCGGAATAGAAGTTGATGCCTTCCAGGATCGACGACTGGATCAGCGACTTCAGCAGGGTCTCGGCGGTCTTCTCACGCATGAAATCTTCATACGCTCCCATGATCGGCGCGTTGCGCTTGATGATGGTCGGGTGCGTGCGCGCGATCTCGAAGATGCGGTTCTGGTTCGGCAGGTCGGTGATCGAGGCCAGCACGTAGCTGTAGCTCTCGTTGTGGATCACCTCCTGCTGGCCGATGATCGCCGCGTTGGCATGCGCGGCCGGGTCGGTGATGTACTCGGCCACGTTGTAGATGAAACGGGTCTGCGGCGAATCGAGCGTGGCCAGCAGGCCGATGATCGAGTCGTAGGCGTTCTTCTCGCGCCCGGACAGCTCGCCGTACTGGCGCGCGTCCAGCTTCATGTCCACCTCGTCGGGGATCCAGAAGTTGGTCGACAGCTCTTTGTAGGCCCGATAGAACGACGGGTACGGGATGTCGTTCCAGTTGAGGATGCCGCTGGTGCGGCCGTTGATGATGCCGGTGCTCCGGTTGGGGTGGCGCGGTTCGAGGATCTTGATGCGGTCGAGGGGGGTTGCCATGGTCTTACCTGCAAGGGGTAGCACCGGGCCATGCCCGGCGGGATGTATGACGGCCGCGTGTTGCGCTCGCCGGGCGTGGCCCGGCGCTACCGTTGCGCGTCAGCTCGAGCACCACTCGCATTCGCTGATGTCGATGTCGTTGGAGCGCACGTAGTACGTGGTCTTAAGGCCCTCGCGCCACGCGCTCAGGTGCAGCTCCAGCAGCGTGCTGGCGCGGATGGTGCTGGGCACGTACAGGTTGAAGCTGATCGCCTGGTCGACATGGCGCTGGCGGCGCGCGTTCTGCCGCACGCTGGCGAACTGGTCGACCTTGTAGGCGCCCTTTTCGTAGTACGGCCACGTTTCCAGCGACAGCCCCGGTGCGGCCACCGGACGGCGGAAGTCCTTCTTTTCCTCGTAGTAGAACGCGCTGTAGATCGGGTCGATCGATGCGGTGGAACCGGCAATCTGCGCGGTGCTCATGTTCGGCGCGACCGCCAGCAGCCAGCCATTGCGCAGGCCGTGCGTTGCAACGTCACGGGCCAGGCTGTCCCAGCCCGCGCCCTCGTAGCGACGGTCACGGAAGTAGGCGCCGGTCTGCCAGTCGCTGCCGGTGAACATCGGGTAGCTGCCCTTCTCCTTCGCCAGCTGCGCGCTGGCCTGGATGGTCAGGAAGTTGATCCGCTCGAACAGCGTGTCCGACAGCGCCTCCGCTTCGGGCGTTTCCCAGTGGATGCCCTGCTGGGCCAGCAGGTGGTGCCAGCCGAAGGTGCCCAGGCCGATGGCGCGGTATTTGCGGTTGGTGATGGTGGCCTGCGGCACCGGCAGCGCGTTGAGGTCGATCACGTTGTCGAGCATGCGCACCTGGATCGGGATCAGACGCTCGAGCACGTCCTTTGCCAGCAGGTCGTCCGGCGCGGTGATCGCCCGGCCGAGATTGATCGAGGACAGGTTGCAGACCACGAAATCGCCGGCGCGGCGGGTGGTGACGATCTGGTCGCCGCTGACGATCTCCTGGATCATCCGCGTCGGGCTCATGTTCTGCAGGATCTCGGTGCACAGGTTGCTGGAATAGACCATGCCCGCGTGCTTGTTCGGGTTCTTCCGGTTCACTTCATCGCGGTAGAACAGGAACGGGTTGCCGGTTTCCAGCTGGCTGACCATGATCCGCTTGAACAGGTCGATGGCGCGCACAGTGCGGCGGCTGATGCGCTCGTCGCCCACCAGTTCGGCATAGCGGTCGCGGAAGCTGCCCGCACCGCGTGTTTCATCGTAGAAGTCCTGCAGGTACCAGCCCTTGGCCTGCTTCACTTCGTGCGGGTCGAACAGGCACCAGTCGGCGCGGCGCTCCACCGCCTCCATGAACAGGTCCGGCACGCACACCGCCGTGAACACGTCGTGCGCGCGCAGGCGCTGGTCGCCGTTGTTCAGGCGCAGATCGAGGAAGGCCTCGATATCGCGGTGCCAGATGTCCAGGTACACCGCCACCGCGCCCTTGCGCTGGCCGAGCTGGTCGACCGACACGGCGGTGTTGTTGAGCTGCTTGATCCACGGCACCACGCCGCCGGACGAATTGGGCACGCCGCGGATCGGCGCGCCGCTGCTGCGCACATAGCCCAGGTAGGCGCCGACCCCGCCACCGTGCTTGGACACGCGGGCGATATCGGTGTTGGAGTCGTAGATGCCCTGCAGACTGTCATCCACCGTATCGATGAAGCAGCTGGACAGCTGGCCGCCGACCTTGCCGGCATTGGCCAGGGTGGGCGTGGCCACGGTCATGTACAGGTTGGACAGCGCCCAGTAGGCCTCGCCCACCAGCTGCATGCGGCGTTCCCTCGGCTTTTCGTCCTGCATCAGGTACAGGGCGATGGTCAGCCAGCGCTCCTGCGGCAGTTCGTACACTTCGCGGCTGCCATCGGTGGCGAGATAGCGCGTGGCCAGCAGGTACAGGCCGTTATAGGCAAACAGGCGGTCGCGCTCGGGATCGATCATCTGCCCGGCCTGCTGCAGTTCGTCCTTCGAATAGCAGCGCAGGATGTCGTTGCTGTAGACCCCACGGTCGGCCAGGCTTTCCTGCAGGCCCACGTAGGAACCGTACTTCAGGCTGACATCGTAGAAGCGGTTGCGGCTGGCGCGCTTGTACAGCCGACGCAGATACAGCCTTGCCGCGAACTGCTCCCACTCCGGCGCCACCAGGTCCACGCGCGATTCCGCCTCGCGGATCAGCAGGTCGACCAGGTCATCGGCGCTGATGCTGGGCTTGCGCTCGACCATCGCCTGCACCACGCGGCGGTAGTCGCTCACATCCAGCTGCGGGAACTCGGCATGCACGCCGTCGATGCTGCGCTGCAGGCGCTCGGCCTCGAACGGCAGGCGGCGATTGCCGGCTTCCTTGGTGATCCAGGTGGGCACACGTTCGCCACCGGCGCGCATGGCGTCGCCGGCGCCGGCCAGATCGGCCGCGCGGTAGGTACTGTCGGTCATTGTCCTGCATCTCCAGGCACGCACGCCTCGAAGCGTCGATGCCATGGCGGCCCTGCGCGCGATACCGGCGCCCAGGGCAATCGGTTGGTGTGCCATTGCGCGGGAACGTCAGACCGTCGGCGATGAGCCTGCGCCTGCGGCCGGTATCCGGGCCGTGGGGGGCGATCTGCGTCCGCACGATGGCGGCCGCGTCGACACGGCAAGCCTTCAGGGGCGGGCCGCGGGACGTTTGCTGCATGTCCGGCGGCGGCGGCTGACCGGGAGTGACGGCCACAACATAGTGGGGATATTGAAGATCGTCAACACAAGATGCGGTGATGAGTACATTCCGCGACGATCCGTCGCAGGATGCCGTGTTGCACCACCAGTGCCTTGTCGACCGCGCGCACATCCCCAGATGTAATGAACATTCCTACTTCATGGATGCGTCCATGCGCGCCGCCCTCTATTCCGCCTTCGGCGATCCCGCCACCGTCCTTGCCATCGCCGATGTTGCCCTGCCCGAACCCGGCCCGGGCGAAGTGCGCATCCGCACCACGCTCGCCTCGATCCACAACCACGACCTGCTGACCGTGCGCGGCCTGTACGGCTACAAGCCGACCCTACCGGCTGTCGGCGGCAGCGAGGCACTGGGCGTGGTCGATGCGCTGGGTGAAGGCGTGGAAGGCCTGCAGGTCGGCCAGCGCGTGGCCGCCGCATCGGTGCACGCCACCTGGGCCGAGGCGTTCATCGCGCCGGCACGGATGGTCATCCCGATGCCGGACGCCATCGCCGACGAAACCGCGGCACAGCTGATCGCGATGCCGCTGAGCGCGCTGATGCTGCTGGAGTTCCTGAAGGTGGACGCCGGCCAGTGGATCGTGCAGAACACCGCCAACGGTGCTGTCGGCAAATCGCTGGCGATGCTGGCCCGCGCACGCGGCGTCAACGTGGCCAACCTGGTGCGCAATGCCAGGGCCGTAGCGCAGCTGCAGGCGCTGGGCATCGAGCATGTGTTCGACACCTCGCAGGACGGCTGGAAAGACCGCGTGCGTGCAGCCACGGGTGAGGCGCAGGCAGCAGCAGCCGTTGATTCCATCGGCGGCGAAGCCAGCGCCGACCTGGTCGACCTGCTCGGCCTGCACGGCACGCTGGTGTCGTTCGGCGTGATGAGTGGCGAGGCGATGCGCATCCCGGCCAGCGGCCTGATCTACAAGGAAGCCACGGTGAAGGGCTTCTGGGGCAGCAAGGTCAGCCAGGCAATGGCGGTGGAAGACAAGCGCCGCCTGGTCGGCGAACTGCTGCAGCGCGCGGCCAGCGGCGAACTGACCCTGCCGGTGGACGGCATCTTCGCGCTGGACGACATCAAGGCCGCCGCGACCGCCAGCGCGCAGTCGGGGCGTGGCGGCAAGGTGCTGCTGCGGGTCTGATCGCCAGAGGGTTGAGCCGAGCGTGGGCTCGGCTCTGCACGGAGGTGCGGACCAACGGTCCGCACCCACCCATCACCGGCTCAGATGCAGGAACTGCAGGTGCCGTTCGTACTGGCTGATGATGTCGTTGATGATCTGCTTGCGGCTGTAGCCCACCAGGTCGTAATCCTGGCTGCCTTCGAACAGATGCACCTCGGCGCGGTAGTAGCGCTGGTTGCGCAGCTGCTGCGCGGCAAACGACGGGGTCAGGTAGCCGCTGAGGATCACCCGGTACTGGAAGTCCTGCTGCTCGCCATGGTTGACCGACAGCTCCATGTCACCGGCCTCGAAGCGCGTGACCACCTCCCAGCCCTGCCCCTGCAGCTGCTCGGCCACCGCTTCCATTGCCGGCTTCACCGTGTCATCCATGAAGCGGTAGACCTGGTCGCGCACCGGGAAGTGCATGGCCTGGCTCAGGCGCTGGCGCCAGCCCTGGTGGTGGCGGTCGTCGCCGATCAGCGGTGACGGTCGGAACTGCTGCGCACGCTCGCGGTGCGATTCATCGCTGAAGGCGCGGGTCAGGCCCCACATCATCAGCAGCAGCACCGCCGAGAACGGCAGCGAGGCCAGCACCACGGCCGACTTCAATGCGTCGATGCTGCCGGCCAGCAGCAGCCCGGCGGTCAGCACCGCGATCACCGTACCCCAGAACACGCGCAGCCAGCGCGGGCCATCGTCCTCCGGCGCACCACCGTGCGAGGACAGCGTGGACAGCACCACCGCCCCCGAATCGGCCGACGTCACGAAGAAGATGAAGCTGACCAGCACGGTCACCGCGATCACCGCCTTGCTCCACGGGTAACCATCCAGCAGCGCGTACAGCACCGTGGGTGGATCATCCACCGCAAGCTGCGCCAGCTGCTGCTGGCCATGGTGCAGCACCTGGTCCAGCGCGCTGTTGCCGAAAATCGACAGCCACGCCAAGGTGAAGCCGAGCGGGATCAGCAGTACGCCGAAGACGAATTCGCGGATGGTGCGGCCGCGCGAGATGCGCGCGATGAACAGGCCCACGAACGGCGCCCAGCCGATCCACCAGGCCCAGTAGAACACCGTCCAGCCGCCCAGCCATTCCGGCCGGCCGCCGTAGGCGTACACATCGAAACTCTTGCCGACCACGCTGCCCAGGTAATCACCCAGGTTCTGCATGAGCGTGCTGAGCAGGTACTGGGTGGGGCCGGCGCACAGCATGAACAGCACCAGCGCGATGGCCAGCAGCATGTTGATGTTGGCCATCCAGCGCACGCCCTTTTCCACGCCGGACACCGCCACCGCCACCGCGGCGCCCATCATGCTGGCCACCAGGATGATCTGCACCAGGTTGGAGTGCGGCACGTTGAACAGATGGGTCAGGCCGGCGTTGAGGTGCAGCACGCCGAAGCCCATGTCCGCACCGATGCCGAACACGGTGGCGACGATGCCCAGTGCATCCACCGTGTAGCCGATGGGCCCGTTGATGCGCTTGCCGATGAGCGGGTACAGCGCCGATCGCAGCGCCAGCGGCAGGTTGTGCCGGTAGGCGAAGTAGGCCATCGCCATCGCCGCCAGCGCGAACACGCCCCAGCCATGCAGACCCCAGTGCAGGAACAGCAGCTGCATGGCCTGGCGCGCACCCGCCTCGCCGGCGGCCGCATCGCCCTGCGGTGGCTGCAGGTAATGGGTCAGCGGTTCGGAGACGCAGAAGAAGAACAGGGTGATGCTGATGCCAGCGGCGAACAGCATGCCGGCCCACGACAGATAACTGAATTCCGGTTCGTCATGGTCGGCCCCCAGCTTGATGCCGCCGTACTTGGACAGGGCCACGCCGACCACGAACACCAGGTACAGGGTCATCGCCAGCAGGTAGTACCAGCCCACGTTGAGCGCGGCCCAGTCCTGCGCCTTGACCAGCAGGCGGCCGGCGCCCAGCGGGAACAGGCTGACGAACAGTGCGAAGGCAACGACGACGATCGCCGCGAAGGCGAAGACGGGCCGGAGGGTGCGCACCGGGGTGTGTTGAGGCTCCAGTGCTTCCATCGGCAGCCATCTCCGGTCGATCAGGGATTAGCCGACCGAGTCTGCATGAATGGCAGTGGACGCAGGATGAAGTGCGGGGTCGCGATGACAGCCCCGGGACAGGCCACGTGTGTTACGCGCGCGCCCGGGGCGAACGGTAGTGGGGGGGGGGGGGGGGGGGGGGGCGCGGGTGGGGCGCGGGGGGGGGCGGCGGCCCCCCCCGCGGGGGGTTGGGGGGGGGGGGCCCCCCCCCCCCCCCCCCCCCCCCCCCCCGCGGACCGGGGGGGGGGGTGGGGTTGGGGGGGGGG
>NZ_JBRRCR010000117.1:0-10284 GCF_056759115.1 Stenotrophomonas sp. STEN087
GGCGCGCGGGGGCGTGGGGCGGGGCGAGCCCCCCGAACCTTCCCCGGTTGCCACTTGGTCTGGGGGGGTGTGTGGTGGCGCGCCCCCCTGGGCGGGGGCGGCGCGCGGGCGGCCACTACCGCTGTCTGCCCCGCTAGAATGCCCGCATGACCGAATTCATTCCGCCCGGCACCCGCTTCCATGCCCTGCCCTCGCCGTTCCCGTTCAAGCGCGGTGGCGCCCTGCACGGAGCACGCGTGGCCTACGAGACCTGGGGCACGCTGGCCGCCGACGGCCGCAACGCGATCCTGATCGTCACCGGCCTGTCGCCGGACGCACATGCCGCCGCCAACGCAGAAAACCCGGCCCCGGGCTGGTGGGAAGCGATGGTCGGCGCCGGCAAGCCGATCGACACCGACCGCTGGTTCGTGGTCTGCGTCAATTCGCTGGGCAGCTGCAAGGGCTCCACTGGCCCGGCATCGCTGAACCCGGCAACCGGCGAGCTCTATCGCCTCGACTTCCCGGAACTGTCGGTGGAAGACGGCGCGCGCGCGGCCATCGAGGTCGTGCATGCGCTGGGCATCGAACAGCTGGCCTGCGTGGTCGGCAATTCGATGGGCGGCATGACCGCGCTGGCGGTGCTGATGCTGCAGCCGGGCATCGCCCGCAGCCACATCAACATCTCCGGCAGCGCGCAGGCATTGCCGTTCTCCATCGCCATCCGCTCGCTGCAGCGCGAAGCGATCCGCCTCGACCCCAAGTGGGACGGCGGACGCTACACCGAAACCGACTATCCGGAATCGGGCATGCGCATGGCCCGCAAGCTGGGCGTGATCACCTACCGTTCCGCGCTGGAATGGGATGGCCGCTTCGGTCGCGTGCGACTGGATTCGGACCAGACCGACGATGACCCGTTCGGCCTGGAGTTCCAGGTCGAAAGCTATCTCGAAGGCCATGCTCGGCGCTTCGTGCGCTTCTTCGATCCGAACTGCTACCTGTACCTGAGCCGTTCGATGGACTGGTTCGACCTGGCCGAGTACGCCGACGGTGACGTACTGGCCGGGCTGGCGAAGATCCGTGTTGAAAAGGCGCTGGCCATCGGCGCCAACACCGACATCCTGTTCCCGGTGCAGCAGCAGCAACAGGTCGCCGACGGCCTGCGTGCCGGCGGTGCCGATGCACAGTTCATCGGCCTTGACTCACCGCAGGGCCACGACGCGTTCCTCGTCGATTTCGATCGCTTCGGCCCGGCCGTGCGCGGTTTCCTCGACGCGCTGTAAGTGGCGTGGCGGCGCAACCTGGCGCTGGCCGCGTTCGGCGCGCTCATCGCGCTGACGGTCAGCGGCGTGCTGCCGCTGTGGCTGGGTGGCTGGTGCCTGCTGGCCAGTGTGCTGTCGTTCGGCCTGTACGGGCATGACAAGCGCGCGGCACAGCGCAAGCAGTGGCGCATTCCCGAGCGCACGCTGCAGCTGCTGGCTTTTGCCGGTGGCTGGCCGGGCGCGCTGCTGGGCCAGGCGATGTTCCGGCACAAGCACCGCAAGGCGGAATTCCAGTGGGTGTTCTGGCTGTGCGTGCTGGCCAACGTGGCGTCGATCGCAGTGATGCTGCGCGAGTTTTCGCGGTAAGCGCTTGAACGGGTAGTGCCGGCCGCTGGCCGGCAACCTCATGACGTTCGACGCGGATGCGCGATTGCCGGCCAGCGGCCGGCACTACCACGGCGATCACACAAACGGCCGCCGGGCATGGCCCGGCGCTACCTCGGGCGGACGGAACACGTAAATCCGCGGCGATTACGCTTCCCGCTCCAGCACACCGTCACGCAAACGGTACTGCGCATCGACCACGCCTTCGGGCAGGTCGTCGTGGGTGATCATCAACAGACTGCGCCCCTCCAGCAACCCAGCCAGATCCTGCAGCAGCGCATGCGCGGTATCCACGTCCAACCCTTCGGTCGGTTCGTCCAGCAACAGGATCGGTGCATTGCGCAGCAGCGCGCGCGCCAAGGCCAACCGCCTTGCCTGGCCGGCCGACATCGTCGCGCCGTTCTCGCCCACCCAGGTCTGCAGGCCGCCATTGCGCTCGGCCCACTCACCCAGGCGCACGCGGCGCAGCACTGCCCACAGCGCGTCATCGCTGGCGTCCGGATCACCCAGCCGCAGGTTCTCGGCCACCGTGCCGGCGAACACCGGCGCGTTCTGCGGCAGCCACGCCAGCTGCCGGTGCCAGTCTTCCTGGGCGAACTCGCGCAGGTCGCGACCGCCGTAGCTCACCCGCCCCTGCTGCGGATCCCACAGGCGCAGCAGCAGGCTCGACAGCGTGGTCTTGCCACTGCCGCTGTCGCCGCGGATGGCGAAGCGCTCACCCGGTGCCAGGCTCAGCTGCAGGCCCGCCAGTACCGGTCGCGCCGCGCCCGGCCAACGGAAATGCACGTTTTCCCACTGTACGGCCGCAGCACTGGGCACCGACTGCGATGCTGCCGGGTCCTCCACCGTCGGCGTCTGCTCGACGATGGACTGCAGGCGGTCCGCGGCGATGCGGCCGGACTGCAGCGACTGCCAGGCCAGGCCCATCCCCGCCCACAACTCGATCATCGCCACGGTCAGGAACACCAGGCCGGCGGCCATTTCCGCGGGAATGCGCTGCTGCTCGGCGGCCTGCAGGGCCAGCGCCAGCATCGCCACCAGACCCAGACCGGCCACCAGGCCGTGCAGGGTCGAGGCGGCGATCAGCCGCCAGCGTCGACGCCGGTCGCGCGAGGCCAGCTGCTTGGCTGCCACCCGCACCTTCAACTGCCACGCGGCATCGGCATGCAGCGCGGCCAGGTCACCCGCACCCTCCAGGCCTTCGAATGCAGCAGTACGCAGTGCGGCGCGATGTGCGGCACGGTCGGCCTCTTCGTCGTCATGCCCGCGCACGCCCAGCCACGGCACGCCGAAGCCGATCAGCAGCGCCAGCACGGCCAGCAGCACGGCGGCCGAGGGCAGGATCAGGGCAGCCGAAGCCACCGCCACCAGCGACAACGCGCCCAGCGCCACCAGCGGCCCGATGGCGCGCACCAGCAGGCCGTCGACCTCGCCGATGTCGCCCAGCAGGCGCGCCAGCAGGTCGCCGGTGCGCGTGGCACCCAACCGCGCCGGAGCCAGCGGCAGCGCGCGGCGGAAAAACCACACGCGCAGGTCGCGGGCGATGCGCAGGGTGGCATCGTGGCCGACAAGCTTCTCGAAATAGCGCGAAACGATGCGCGCCATGGTCAGGCCGCGGATGCCGGCCGAGGGCGAGAAGAAATTGAAGCCCTGCGCCAGCCCTGCCGCACCGGCCAGCGCGGCGGCGGTGAGGAAGCCACCGGACAGGCCCAGCAGCGCGGTGCCGGCCAGCATCGTGATCCACAGCAGCAACACCGTCAGCAGCAGGCGCGAACGGTGGCGCAGGAACACCGCATGCAGCGAATCGGTCGAGCGGCTCATGCGCGCACCGCCTGTGCCGGATCGACCAGGCGCCCTTCAGGCAACAACAGGCAGCGGTCGGCCCAGGCGATCACCGCTGGGCTGTGGGTGGCCACCACCACGCTGCGGCCACGCGCGTATGCGGCCAGGCTGCTCAACAGCGCCGCTTCGGTCTCGGCATCGAGGAAGGCGGTGGGCTCATCCAGCAGCAGCACCTGTGGGTCACGCAGCAGCAGGCGGGCCAGGCCGATGCGCCGCGCCTCGCCACCGGACAGGCCGAAGCCGCGCTCGCCGATCAGCGTGTCCAGCCCCTCCGGCAGGCGCCGGGCGAACTGCAGCACCTGCGCCGCCTCGGCCACCGCGCGCAGGCGTGCATCGCTGGCACCGGGGTCGGCCAGCCGCAGATTGTCGGCAATCGAACCATGGAACAGATAGGGGCGCTGGCTGGCGTAGGCCACCTGCACGCCGGCGCGTTGCAGCACCCGGCCGGCACGCGGCGGCAACCAGCCGGCCAGCGCTTCCAGCAGCGTGCTCTTGCCCGAGCCGCTGGGGCCGACCAGGGCCAGACGCTGGCCGGGCTCCAGCCGCAGGTCCACACCCTGCAGCACATCGTGCGGAGCACCGAGCGGACGCAGCACCAGGCCCTGCGCCTGCAGCGGCGGCAACGCGGCCTCGGCCGGCTCCACCGCCAGCGGTGCCGGCGGCACCTCGGCCACCGCTGGCTCCTCGGGCAGCGACAGCAGCAGGCGCTCGACTTCGGCAGCGGCGGCCAGTGCATTGGCGCGGTCATGGTAATGCGCGGCCAGCCGTCGCAGCGGTGCGTAGAACTCCGGCGCCAGCAGCAGGCAGAACAGACCCGCACCCAGCGTCGGCACCGTCGCATGCAGGGACATCAGCCCCAGGTAGCTCAGGCCGAGGTACAGGGCGACCATCGCCACGCTCACCGAGGCGAAGAATTCCAGCACGGTGGAGGACAGGAAGGCGATGCGCAGCACCTTCATCGTGCGCACGCGCACGCCTTCGGCAGCCGCTTCGATGCCGGCCAGTTCGGCCTCGCCCCGCCCATACAGGCGCAGCAGGCCCAGGCCCTTGATGCGGTCGGCGAAGTGGCCGCTCATGCGTGCCAGTTCACCCAGCTGCGCGCGACCGGCGGCCTCGGCGCCCCAGCCCACCAGCATCATGAAAAACGGCACCAGCGGCGCGGTGAACAGCAGGATCAGCGCCACCACCCAGTCGACCCAGGCCACCGCGGCCAGGATCAGAAGCGGCACCACCACCACTTCGGTGCGCACCGGCAGGAAACCGCTGTAATAGCTTTCAATGGCATCTCCGTGGTGCAGCATCAGCTCGCCCAGTTCGCCGGTGCGGCGCTGGCGCAGCCACAGCGGGCCGTGGCCGAGCAGGCGCGCGAATACGCGTTCACGCAGGGCCAGCCGGGCCGCATCGGCGACGTCACCGGCGGCGGCCTGGGTGGCGCTGCCCAGCAGCGTGCGCAGCACCAGGATGACCGCCAGCGCCGCCAGCACCGGCAGGCCGCTGGCCAGCGGCGCGCGCTCCACCAGCACCGTCTGCACCAGCCAGGCGATCGCGGCAGCCTGGCCGATCAGCAGGGCGCCGGACAGGCTGATGCACAGGGCCGCCAGCCGCTGGCGACCGCGCGCGGCATGGGCCAGGCCGGCCAGCCAGGCGGTGCGGGCACGCCGCTGCAGGGTCGATTCTTCTTCAGCGGTACGGGGCTCGGCGGCGGTCGGTTCGGCAGCGCTCAAGGTCTTCACAGGCAACGGGGATGCTCGTCATTGTAGGCGCAGGCAACAGCGGGCCCCTGCGGCGGTCGGTCGCAGTGGTCACCGGAAAGGCATACGATCCCCTTGGGTTCCCATTCATACATTGATCTGGATCAAGGCTGTTTGAAGTAGTCGGTCACATCATTCACCCGTAGACCACCCTTCCCGCCACCCGCAACGGCACTATCCACGAGGTAGCCAGGCCATGATTGATCAGACAGTCGTAGAACTGTCGCGGCTGCAATTCGCTCTGACCGCGATGTACCACTTCCTATTCGTACCGCTCACGCTCGGCCTGTCCTTCATGGTGGCCATCATGGAGAGCGTGTACGTCATGACCCGCAGACAGGTCTGGCGGCAGATGACCCTGTTCTGGGGCACGCTGTTCGGCATCAACTTCGCCATCGGCGTGGCCACCGGCCTGGTGATGGAATTCCAGTTCGGCATGAACTGGTCGTACTACAGCCACTACGTGGGCGATATCTTCGGTGCGCCGCTGGCCATCGAAGGCCTGATGGCCTTCTTCCTCGAAGCGACCTTCATCGGCCTGTTCTTCTTCGGCTGGAAGCGCCTGACCCCCGTCAAGCACCTCACCGTCACTTGGCTGATGGCGCTGGGCACCAATCTGTCGGCGGTGTGGATCCTGATCGCCAACGGCTGGATGCAGAACCCGACCGGTGCGGTGTTCAACCCGGACACGATGCGCATGGAAGTGGTGGACTTCGCCGCGGTGCTGCTGAACCCGGTGGCGCAGGCCAAGTTCGTGCACACCGTCAGCGCCGGCTACGTGACCGGTGCCATCTTCGTGATGTCGATCAGCGCCCTGTACCTGCTGCGCAACAAGCACAAGGACATGGCCCGTCGCTCGTTCGCGGTGGCCGCGGCGTTCGGCCTGCTGTCCTCGCTGTCGGTGGTGGTGCTGGGTGACGAGAGCGGTTACGCCGCCAGCGAGCACCAGAAGATGAAGCTGGCCGCGATCGAAGCGATGTGGGAAACCGAGCGTGCGCCGGCCGACTTCACCGCCTTCGGCATTCCCAACCAGACCACGCACCAGAACGACTACGCGATCAAGATCCCGTACCTGATGGGCCTGATCGCCACCCGTTCGCTGGACCAACCGATTCCCGGCATCCTGGAGCTGGTGGACCGCGCCGAGCACCGCATCCGCGGTGGCCAGCTCGCCTATGGCGCACTGGAACGCATCAAGAAGGACAAGACCGACCTGCAGGCGCGGGAGATGTTCGACCGCCACTGGCAGGACCTGGGCCACGGCCTGCTGCTGAAGCGTTACCGCGAGGACATCCTCAACGCCACCCCGGAGGAAATCTCCAAGGCCGCGATGGATACCGTGCCGCGCGTGGCACCGCTGTTCTGGACCTTCCGCATCATGGCGGGCCTGGGTTTCTACCTGATCGCGTTCTTCGCCCTGGCGTTCTACTACTCCTGCCGCAACAACTTCCAGGACAAGCGCTGGTTCCTGAGGCTCGCCGTGTGGAGCCTGCCGGCGCCGTGGATCGCGATCGAGTGCGGCTGGTTCGTGGCCGAGTACGGCCGCCAGCCGTGGGCGGTGGATGGCGTGCTGCCCACTTTCTACGCCGCGTCGGGCTTGGCCCTGCATGAAATCCTGACGACGCTGGCGGTGTTCACCGCGCTCTACACGGTGCTGCTGGTCATCGAGATCAAGCTGATGCTGAAGGCGATCCGCACCGGCCCGGATGACATCCTGCCGACGCTGCAGGCCGACATCCGCCCTGTTTCCCCCACTGCAGCCGCTGCCGGACAGGCCTGAGGCAGGAGAATCCAGATGGAATTCATTGCACTTGATTACACCACGCTCCGCGTGATCTGGTGGCTGCTGCTCGGCATCCTGCTGATCGGCTGGGCGGTGATGGACGGTTTCGATCTCGGCGTCGGCACCCTGCTGCCGTTCGTTGCGAAAACCGATGAGGAACGCCGGCTGGTGATCAACACCGTCGGCCCGGTCTGGGAAGGCAACCAGGTCTGGCTGGTGCTCGGTGGTGGCGCGATCTTCGCCGCCTGGCCGCCGCTGTATGCGGTCAGCTTCTCCGGCTTCTACCTGGCGGTGTTCGCGATGCTGTTCGGCCTGATCCTGCGGCCGGTCGGCTTCAAGTACCGCAGCAAGATGCCGTCCAGGCGCTGGCGCGACAACTGGGACCGCGCGTTGTTCGTCGGTGGCCTGCTGCCGGGCCTGATTGCCGGCGTGGCGGTGGGCAACGTGCTGCTGGGCGTGCCGTTCCACTTCGATGACACGCTGCGCGTGACCTACACCGGTTCGTTCTTCGGCCTGCTCACGCCGTTCGCGCTCATCGCCGGCCTGGTCAGCGTGGCCATGCTGGTCTCGCACGGTGCAGCCATGCTGGTCATCAAGACCGACGGCCCGGTGGCCGAACGTGCCGCACGCTACGGCAGCATCGCCGCGCTGATCAGCTTCCTGCTGTTCGCGGTGGCTGGCCTCTGGGTGGCCTTCGGCCTGCCCGGTTACCAGATCACCTCGCAGGTGGTGACCGACGGCCCGACCAATCCGCTGCTGAAGACGGCGGCGATCGGCACGGCTGCCGGTGGCTGGCTGCGCAACTACAGCAGCATGCCGGCCACGATCGTGTTCCCGGTGCTGGGCCTGCTGGGTGCGCTGGCCAGTGCGGTGCTGCTGCGTGCACGCCGCGGCGGCCTGGCCTTCATCGCCTCGGGTGCGTCCATCGCCGGCATCATCCTCACCGTCGGCTTCGCCATCTTCCCCTTCCTGCTGCCGTCCTCCAGCCAGCCCACCTCCAGCCTCACCGTCTGGGACAGCTCGTCCAGCCACCTGACGCTGTGGATCATGCTGCTGGCCACGGCCATCTTCCTGCCGATCATCCTCGCCTACACCACCTGGGTGTACCGCGTGCTGAAGGGCAAGACGACGGTTGAAGAAATGGGCGACAACCCGAACGCGTATTGATGGATTGCATCCGTGCCGACCAACGGTCGGCACCCACCACGAGCAACAGGTGCCGACCCACGGTCGGCACCTACCCCGAATGAAGGAGATACGAGCATGTGGTATTTCGCCTGGATCCTTGGCACTGGCCTGGCCTCCACCGTGGCCATCCTCAACGGCATGTGGTTCGAATCGCGCGAGCGGAACCGCCTCGAGAAAGAAAACAGTCGCTGAGCTGTAAAAAAACCTTGCCGCCTTGGCCTTCACACGGTATCTTAGGCGGCTCCTTCGGGGTGTAGCTCAGTCTGGTAGAGCGCTACGTTCGGGACGTAGAGGTCGCAGGTTCGAATCCTGTCTCCCCGACCACTTCGGTGGTCGCATTGAAGCCTGGTGAAGTCTTCCAGGCTTTTTTGTTCCCTGAAGGATTCCATTGCTTCGGCAGTGTGAAGAAACACCATTTACCCCTTGCCGCCATCGGGGTGAATGGATAGAATAGGCGGCTCCCTTCGGGGTGTAGCTCAGTCTGGTAGAGCGCTACGTTCGGGACGTAGAGGTCGCAGGTTCGAATCCTGTCTCCCCGACCACTTCAGTGGTCACCAAGAAGCCTGGAAGACGACAGTCCTCCGGGTTTTTTTGTGCCATTCGCTTGGCGGCATCCCGCCCGGCCCGGCCCCGTACAATGGGCACCCTTTTCCCCACCCCTGCACCGGCCTGGCCCGGTGCCGGCGCTGCACGCCCAAGACGCCGCGTGCGCCACCTGCAAGGACCCGCCGCATGATGTCCCCGACTTCGCCCTCACCCTCGCTGCTGCACGGCCGCCTGCTGGCGTTCGCCGCCATCCTGCTGGCGGCGGTGAACCTGCGTACCGCGGTCACCTCCATCACTCCGCTGCTGGACGTGCTCGGCCAGCAGTTCGGCTTCGGCACCACCATGACCGGCGTGCTCGGCATGCTGCCCACCGCCTCGTTCGCGCTGTTCGGCGTGGCGACCCCGGCCGTGGCCCGGCGCCTGGGCCTGGAGCGCACCACGCTGCTGGCGATGACCCTGGCCATGGCCGGCCTGCTGCTGCGCTCCAGCGCCGGCAACGTCGGCACGCTGCTGCTGGGCTCGGTGATCGCGCTGGCCGGCATGGGCATCGGCAATGTGGTGGTGCCGCCGCTGGTGAAGCGCTACTTCGCCAACAAGGTCGGCACGATGAGCACGCTGTACATCAGCGTGCTGCAGCTGGGCACGATGACCCCGGCGCTGCTGGCGGTGCCGGTGGCCAATGCCGCGGGCTGGCGCGTGTCGCTGGGCATGTGGGCACTGCTGGCGCTGGCCGCCGCCCTGCCCTGGCTGATGCTGGCCCGCCGCGCGCCGAAGCCGGTGCAGGACGGCAGTGATCCGACCGCGCAGCCGCACGGCAGGGTCTGGCGCACGTCGCTGGGCTGGAGCATGACGCTGATGTTCGGCATGACCTCGCTGATGACCTATTCGATGTTCACCTGGCTGCCGCGCATCGTGGTCGAGGCCGGTGCCACGCCGGCGTTCGGTGGGGTGATGGTGGCGGTGTTCTCGGCGCTGGGCCTGCTGCCGTCGCTGGTCATTCCCTCGCTGGCGGTGCGCCTGCCGAACCCGTTCCCGCTGGTGCTGATCGGTTTCTTCGCCTTCGTCATCGCCTTCACCGGCCTGCTGCTGGCACCGCTGAAGGCGCCGCTGCTGTGGGCGGCGCTGCTGGGCGTGGGCCCGTCGACGTTCCCGCTGGCACTGACGCTGATCAACCTGCGCACGCGCACCCCGACCGGGTCGGCGGCGTTGTCCGGCTTCATGCAGGGCGTGGGCTACAGCTTCAGCTGCCTGGGGCCGTTCCTGGTGGGCTGGCTGCATACGGTGAGCGAGGGCTGGACGTTGCCGTTCGGGTTCCTGTTTGGCTGCGCGGCGCTGATGCTGGGTGCGTCGTGGGTGGCGTGCAAGCCGCGGAAGCTGGAAGACCTCTGGTAAGGGGTTGGGGTGCTGTGGCAGGGCTGCGCCCTGCACGTGCGGTAGTGCCGGCCGCGGGCCGGCAACCACAAAAAAAAAAACGGCAGGGGGGTTGTGGTGGCTAGGCGGGGGCGGGTGGGGGTTGAGGGAGACCCCCGCAGAACCACCAAAGGGGGGCGTG